>CALLUT010000168.1 GCA_938010495.1 Candidatus Absconditabacterales bacterium | reverse complement strand
CAGCAATGACAACGAGAGGACTCAAAGAAGAACAAATAAAAACAGTAACATGATGGATGCACGAAGCATTCCAAAATCATGACAACCCTGAAGTGCTTGAAAAACTCAAAGAAAAAGTAAAAGCAATGTCTGCTGAGTTTCCAGTGCCTTCATTTGACTATGAGTAATTAACCTATACACTAAACATCATGAAATTAGACAAACTTTTTTGATCAAAAGCGAAAGCTGACATACTAAAATATCTTGTTTTTAGAAGACAAGGTATTTCTGTAAGAGCGTTTGAAAGTGAGCTTACATGGTCATTTCCTGCTATCAAAAAGCAGATTGATCAACTTGAAGATGCATGAGTTGTAAGTATTACAAAACACAACAATAAATGGTCAATCTACCTTACAGAATGACTATGACAATACATCAAAGAGCTTATGTTGTATATGGTAAAATGTGATTTGATAAAATATTTTGAGTGATATGAAATGATGGTAGAGCGTTATTTTTTCTGAAAACTGTTTGGTAAAACACTAGATATGGATCTCGTAATCGTATATGATGCTTCAGCAAAAGACTACCTCGAAAAAATTAAATGAGATATAGAAGAAATATTTAGATATTACTTAATCGAACACGTTTCTGTTTGGTTTATGTCATCATCTGACTTCGATAAACGCTATAGATTGGCTGATAAGTTTGTATTGAACTTGATGAGAAGTTTGAAAGAGTAGGTTTTACTTTTAATATATTAATTATGAATAACTATAAGTTTGTAGTGGTAGATTTTCAGAAAGATTTTTCTTCACAAGAGTGAAAAGCATATAGACCTCGTTCCAGTATAGATTTTGTAAAAAAGACACTTGTGCCTTTTTTTAGAAAAAACACTATTAAAGTAGCTGAAATTATATCAGACTATAGAGCTCCACGTTCGTGATCTACAAGAATTTGTAATCCATGAGATGAAGGATTTGAATCAGAAATTCCAAATGACATAAAATTAGATGATGTCCGAATAAAAGCTATGAATTCACCATTATGGACGAGAGAAAATGCTGGTATTGCTCATGAAGATCCTGGAATTCCATTTCAAGATGCGCCTTGATTTACAGCATGGTTAGAAAATTCAATCGGCCAACCAGAAGATGATAATAAGATTGTATTGTTTTGATTAACCCTTGATTGCTGTGTTTTGTCGACTGCACAAGAACTTTCTTGGCGTGGATACAATGTGTATATCTTAGAAGATTGAGTTGATACATATTCAGGCGATGAAAAAGAAAAAACACGAATCTTAAATCACGTTCCATTGAAAAATCGATCAAAGATTATTAGTTTTGAAGAACTATAGGTTGGTGGATCTATAATGAACAAGAGTAGGTGTACTATTTATATTATTAGTTCCCATTGCAACCCTCAATAAAATTACTATAAACAGCTGTTCGCAATTTTTTTTATAGATGAAAATACAAAAATGTTAAGTTTCTTTTATGACAGTTTAGATAGCCTCAAGAAAGTAAAGAAGCCAACTTCTAAAGAAGTATGGAATCTTACCGTGGTTATTTTGGTAGTTGTTATTCTTTCTGCACTAATGTTTGCGTCTTTTGATGGAATATTTGGATGAATGTATAACTGGTTTTATAACATGATGAGTGCATAAATGTCAGCAATTAGCGATCAAGATCTCAAAAAACAAATTGAAGATAATAATTATAGATGGTATGTACTGAGTGTTGTTTCAGGACAAGAATCTATGGTTATCGACAATTTGCAAGAAAGAGTACAAAAACAATGACTCGATAATGATATCGTAGATTATCTCAATCCTCAAGTAAACGAAGTATACTACAAGGGTAATCAAAAAGCGTATAAGGTAAGAAAATTATATCCTGGATATGTTTTCGTAAAATCAAAAATGAACGAAAAAATTCGATATATTATCAGAAATACTCCTGGTGTAAGATTGATTGTATGAGCTGAAACTCGTCCAATTCCCCTTACTCAAAAAGAATACGATGATATGGTTGCTTACATTGACGAAAAGAACGAAAGAGCAGAGTTTGCTATTCCTTTCCAAGTAGATGATGTAGTAATCCTAAAAGACTGAGACTTCAACGGTATGAAATGAGTAATTACAGAAGTAGATCCTACTAAGTGATTCTTATATGTGAATGTTGAAATTCTTTGAAGAAATACCCCTGTTATGGTTTCCTTTGAAAAGGTTGAAAGAATAAGCTAATGGAAAAAAAAACAAATGACTGATCTCAAATACTATGGTCTTTGGTAGTTCTTGTAGCTGTTCTAGCATTTCTATACACAATATTTTTTTGAATTGAAAAACCAGCGCCATCACAAGCGTTGGTTTCTTCTAATACAGTAGTTGATTGATATGAACTTTGGAATGCAGAGGAACCTATCGTAGAAACTGGACAACCAATTATTCAACAAGTACAAATCCAAGCTGAAGATGATATAGCATCTGTACCAGAAACTCAACCGGTTCAACCAGCTCAACCAGCTCCAACAAAAACAATAATAAATTCTAATCCTGTAGTAGAGCAGTGAAAAACTTTTTTTTCAGTGCAAGACTTATTTAATACAGTAGAGGTTTCACCAGACTGACAAGTCCCACTTTCATGAACATTTTTATGGGAATGAAGCCTAAGAAGTTTAGTTGATTTTGGTCTTATTGGACAAGAAGAATATGTTTTAAAAACTATCTTTAATTCACATTTTGCTTACCTTTGATCATTTGATAACGAAAATATACCATTACTTGACAATTTAGGGTGAAATATAGTTGAAATTACTGAGAAAAACGATATACAAGGACACGGATTGTTTTGAGATCGCATACGGTTTCTAAACACAGATCGCTACAAAAAATTTGAAAAAGTGATCTTCATCGTATTCTTCGATAAAACAAACGACGCACGATTTGTTCAATTAGATCGTGATCGTTATTATGCTGCTAAATTGTTAATCAGAAATACTTTTGATCAACGATATGACTGGTAGATAGTATCCGATTGAGTGGGAGATAGAGTAGTAACACCTCTTCTGTTGTTCGAACCACATTTATCATTTTTTTTATAGCAATGGCTAAGAAAATTCAAATTAAGTTCACCCTGCATATGCCAGCGTGAAAAGCTACACCGGCACCTCCTATTGGGCCAATTTTATGACAACACGGTATTAATATCGGAGCTTTCGTTAAAGAATTTAACGACAAGACAATGGACACTATGCAAAAGTATGGTTGAGCTGTTATTAAAGTTCCTGTAGATATCGAAGTGTACATAGACAGAACGTATAGCATGACTATTCATCCTCCAATTACTTCTGACTTGTTGAAATACAAAGCTAAAGTACAAAAGGGTGCATGAGAACCAAATAAACAAAAAGTTGCAACATTATCAAAAGCTGATCTTGATGAAATTATCGATATCAAACTTCCAGTAATGAATAC
>CALLUT010000167.1 GCA_938010495.1 Candidatus Absconditabacterales bacterium | reverse complement strand
TGGTAAGAAATGAATAGAAAAAGAAATAGAAATTATTGAAGAAATCTTTGAATCATTGAAAAACTGATCTGATGTAAAAGATATTGATAAGGCTTGAAAGAAACTTCTAGACGTCTTAGACAATGCTTCAAACATAAGTAGTGAAAGTGATACATATCGTTTTGAATATTATGATGGTGATAAAAAGTTAGAAGTGACTCAAGAAGAAGATGTTCTTGATACATGGTTTTCATCTGCTCTTTGGCCATTTAGTACGCTTTGACGACCTGAACAAACTGATGATCTTAAAAAATATTATCCAAATTCAGTACTGGAAACATGATACGATATTATCTTCTTCTGGGTAATTAGAATGATGTTGATGGGTATTGAAATGACTGATCAACTTCCATTTAAGGACGTATACCTTCACTGAATGGTAAGAGCTCCAGATTGATCAAAAATGTCAAAATCAAAATGAAATTGAGTTGATCCAATGAAAATGATAAATCAATATTGAGCTGATGCTCTAAGAGGTTCATTGATTCTATGAAATACTCCATGAAATGATCAGAAATTTTCAGAACAAAAAGTAGAATATGTAGCAAGATTTATTAATAAACTGTGGAACGCTTCGAGATTTGTTGCTTCTCGTTATCATGGAACATTAGATGATATTAAATTCCATTCGTTTGATTCTTTAGAAAAAGAAGTATTGTGATCTTTAGATAAAATGAATGATTACGATAGATGGATGATTGGTAAATTATCAGAAACTATCAATGCTGTTACGAGATACCAAGATAAATTTATGATTGGTGAAGCGCTACAAGATACAATTACCTTAGTTCGACATGAATTCTGTGATTGGTATATTGAAATTGCAAAAATCCAGCCATCAGAACTTACAGAATCAGTAATGATGTATGTATTATGAAGTTGTTATAAACTACTTCATCCTGAGCTTCCATTTGTTTCAGAAAAATTGCGAGCACAACTATGATTTGAAGGAATTCTTGCGATTCAATCTTGGCCAAAATCTCAGTCAGTTGATGATAAAAATTATAGAATAAACCTTCTTATGGATATGATTTCTCAATGGAGAACCTTAAGACAAGAGGTTATTGAAAAACCACATGAGAAAGTATCAATTTATGTTCAATGAAACAAAGATATTCATCAGTTAGTAGAAAACCACAAACCATTGATTATGGATATTGTAAAAGTTGAAGAAATAGCTTTTATTGATGAACATGATGAATCACCAGATTGATTTTCAGTTGCTATGCTTATGGACATTAAGTTATGAGTGAAATGACTCAAAGAACGTAATTGGAAGGAAGTAATGATAGAATTAGAAAAACAAGTAAAAGAAGAAGAATCGTTTTTACAAAGATTGAGAGTTACTTTGACTAGTCCATGATTTGCTGATAGGGCCCCTGCAAATGTAGTAGAAGAAAAGAAAAATAAAATGAATGAAGTAAAGAGTAAAATTGCAAAACTACAATTTGAAATCAATAAAATTAAAATGAACCATTAATCATGAAGTTATTTCGTCGTTTGCTACTTTCGTTGTTTCCATCTGACTTACAAGCCAATTGAGTAAATCCAATTGGAATGTTTGTTGGATTTATTTCACCTAAACAATTCTTTTCGATAGTTCATAGAAGATTGGTTGAGAACTACAAACTCAACCTTTTTGATATAGCGCTAGAACCATTTGAGGTGAAGATATGATTGTGAGATCAACCAGCTTTGGATGTTAAAAATGCTGATTTTTATTATTGATATTGAAGTGTAGCCAATCTAAATTGATGGTCATTTTATTCTCCCGCAAACTTATCGACATTAGTAACTATGTCGACGAGTATAGTTTTGAAAGAAGAACTCCATTGATATGATCATAAATATGTAACATGATTTCTTGATACGATTCATTTCATGACATTTATCTTTGTGGCAAGGATAAAAGTTTTTCCAGATTTACCAAAAGAAGAGCAGTATCAATGGTTTATTAAATTATTTTTCAATCTTTATAAAATTACGTTACGTAAACGTTGAGTGAAAATTGATAACACAATAATAAAAGAATTATCTTGAGTGGTAATGCAAAAGATACAAGTATTCTTTATGTTGTTCTATTTTTATCAACGTATGAATACACTATTTTCTCATCCTTGAATTTCAGAATCAGAGTATTATCAATGGCTTTTTTATGATGAAATGAAACCTTGATCCTTGCATGCTATTATGAATTGATTCGTGAATGATTCTGCTGCTAGAACTACAAATAGCACTATTTCCCGTGAAGATCAAAAAATTATAAAACTGATTCTTCCTGCTGATAGCCAAATGAAATATTTGTATCAAAATGAGGATCGATACTTAGTTACCGATACGTTATTATCAAAAGTATTTGAAAATATAGATTTGGAATCTGAAATGTTACCATTTTTAAAAGACGATAAAACACTTCAATCATTCTTAAATTCACTAATGGATCATACTCGTTTCAAAAAGAACTATTTTCAAGGATCTAAGACATTAGCAAATAAAAAATTTAAACTCGATCAATCATATAAAGTAAGTAAAGAAATTGATACATTCATGTCTACTATCGAAGAAACATGATCTATGGAATGAGTTCAAGTTCCAGATCAATTGAAGGCAGAGAGTGCATTAATGGATAAATTACTAAATTTTTATGTGACTTTTATTTGATGACTATGGATTGGTAGAGGAGATACGTTTTATGCTAGAATTTTTAGAAAAGAACTTATAGAAGACTTGGTATGAATTCTGCAAAAACGTGTTATGCAGCAAGATAGTCTGTACTATTATTGATGATTATTGTACAGTTATAGTAAAAATATTTTCTACTATAAATATGCATATGATAATGTAAGAGCATGAAATCAATCATTTCAATTACCTATGAAACCTTCATTTAAAGAGGTATATTCAAATATGTATATTTTGAAATTGTTTGATGAATGCTTTGTGAATACCGTATTACAAGATATTAACAAAAAAACAATTACCTTATCAGTAATGAACCCAGATATTATTCAGTATTTTAAGGAACTTGTAAATAATTCTTTATGAACCTTAGTCTCTTTAGAATGAGATGAATTTGTAGAATCATTTTATAGACCTTTGATGCAACATATTGATTTTTGAGATGACTGTATGAAAGCTTTAAAAAAGCACTTAACCCAAAAAGACAAAGAAAATATGAAGGAAAACCTCTATACTGTTGATAACTGGATGTGGAGAGAATGATTAGATATCCTTCATGCTTATGATGCTGACTTGTGAGCTATTTATTGAGATATGAGTGTTTTGTGAATGCTATCAACATTAAGAGAAACACTTTTTGGTTTCTTATTAAACTACAATTATCTATCATGAAAAGAAATGTTGTTAGCTCGTGATTATCATACACAGGAACTTATTTCTATTTACTGCATAGATGTACTCAACGTTTCTAAAGACTATGAGAAAGTATTTAAAGCTATGATCTTGAACCTTGCAGATAAGTATCATCATCTTTTAGAGCAGTGGATTAATATGGACGACAATAAAAAATATTTATCCATGGCAAGAAAAAATTGGATTCAGTATTGTAAAAGACAATGACCAGATAAAATTTGAAACTTTATCTCATGAGAAGACACAGTCTGGTTGAGATGATTCTATAAAACCATAACATACTATAATAAAAGATATTTAATTCCTCAACAATAAATAAATATGAAATGTCCGGCATGTACAAACATGGAGACGAAAGTAGTTGATTCTAGAGTTATTGAAGACGGTAAAGGAATTAGAAGAAGAAGATCATGTGAGTATTGTTCTCATAGGTTTTCAACAATTGAAAAAATGGTTGTAACTGATCTCGTTGTAATTAAGAAAGAATGATCCAAAGCGATGTATGATAGAGATAAAATTAAAAGATCACTGGCTATTGCATATGGAAAGAAAAATTTTTCAATGGATAAAATTGAAGATCTTGTTGCGCAACTTGAAGCAAAATGGTCATGATGATGAAAAGAGATTACCTCAGTACAAATCTGAGAAGATATATTGGCTCTACTCAAAGAAACAGATGAAATAGCGTATGTAAGATTTGCTTCTGTTTTTATGGAGTTTGATTGAGTAGAAGATTTTGCTAAGTTTGTAAGTAAATAATACCAGGTATTTATTATTAGTAAATTTATGAAAACCATACTAATAACTTGATCAAGTAGAGGAATATGAAGAGCGTTAGTACAAAAATATCTTAATGAATGATGTAGAGTATTTTGAATATGGAATTGAACAGAACCTGATATTACGCACGAAATGTATATCCCTATTCAATCTGATATAAGTGATTTTTCTAGTAATACTTCTTTGATTTATAAACTAAAAGATGAATGAATTATCGTAGACATACTCATCAACAATGCTGGTGTATGTCCTGATTTTCACGATACTGATATCAATATGTATAAGTTACAAAAAAACTTATCAATCAATTTAATTTGATTAATCGACTTAACAGAAAAAATACTAAATGAAAAATTGATGAAACAAGAATGTCATATTATAAATATATCATCAATGGCTGCATGAATTACCAATGACGTATCATGGGCATATGCACCTTCCTATAAAATATCAAAAATCTGAGTAAATATGTATACAAAGACTCTTGCTTGAAGATTCCCAAATATTCTTGTTTCTTCTATAGATCCCGGACGAGTAAAAACAGATATGTGATGAGATAATGCTCCTCTTGATCCTTCGTATGTCGCTGATTGGGTATATGCGTTTTCTTTACGCAGAGATATTCCTTCTGGGAAGTTTTGGAGAGAGGGGGAGATAAGAGAATGGTAATAATTTGGAAAAGACTTGACATTTCATTAAAAATATGTATATAATTATTATTAATCAACTCTAGTAAACAAGAAAAAAATACGTATAAAAATAGTAAATATTTACTCCGTTATTTTCGTCTATGGAACAACTTACAAATTTCGAAGATCTCCAATGTTGGAAACTGTCAGTAGAATTATGTGAACTTGTGTATGACCTATGTGAAAAAGCAAAACTGCCAGCTGATGATGAATTAGCTTGTAGACGATATGTATCTGCTTTGAGCGTAAGTGGTAAAATTGCTTTTGCCTACAGCCCAGAAGACGTAGAACGACTACTAAAATATCTTCCTTTAGCAAAAAAATACTGTATGGAAACAGTATTTCGATCTGGTATAGCTAGGAACAAGAAACTCATCAAAAAATCAGATTTGGAACAAATAGAACGTATTTCAAAACGTATCATAAAAAAGACTGATTCAATACTTCGTTACCTTAATAAATATAAAGGACAAGAACAACATAAATGGAATGTTTTCTTCAAGAAGACTGGAGAGTAAAAATATTACTTTAACTTCTTCTCCATCTTCCACTTCCCAAGTTTAAGATCACCAAGATGCCGCTTACCAACTTTGATTCTATTAAGTTTATATATCTTATAATCTAAATGCCTAAGAAGACGTCTAATATGGCGTTTTTTTCATTCTGTAAGAGTTATGATTAACCAAAATCTTCATTTTGTATCACGTTTATATGATACATGGTGAAATGAAAGGAGCTCAGAAAATTCTCAATTTTCTGGAATTTCTCAATGGTCGTTAAGATCGATTCAGTTTTTTGCTTTTCTTACATCTTTTGTTCTATATGGCTTATCGATTTGTACTTCGTAAACTTTGTGAATTCAGTTTTGTGGGTTTTCATATCGATCAACGAGAGCAGGTTGATTGGTAAGCAATAAGAGCCCTGTTGAATCTTTATCAAGCCTTCAAATATAGTAAAAATCTTTTCTCCAACTATCTGGTAAAAGATTATATATAGTTTCGTTGTGCGGATCATCTTTAGAACAAACAAATCATTTTGGTTTGTTAAACAGTACTAGCCTAGGTGGATGAAACGAAAGTATAACTTTTTCATTAAACTTATCATCTCATTCAAGATCAATACTTAGTTCATCTCAATCAGTAACTCACTGATCGTAAGATGTTACGAGTGTTCAATTTATCAGAACGGCTTCTTCTTTGAGCATTGCAGAAAATTCTCTTCTGCTCACTCAATGTCTTTTTTGAAGGTAAGTAACTAATTTCATTTGGTGTGTTGTATCATTGCTAATAAGATTAATTTAAGTATACTGAAAATGTTTAACGTTGATAGTCGAGTATGGGTAACTCAAACAATAAATGGATCAATGATCCTTATACAAACAAAGCAAGAGACAAGAAATTAGTAGCAAGAAGTTACTTTAAACTTGAAGAAATAGATAAAAAATTTGAGTTGTTCACTACACAGACTAAGACAATTTTAGATATATGATGTGCTCCTTGAAGCTGGTTACAATACTGTTCTCAAAAGGTCGAAGAGCTTAATGTACAAGATCCTTCTATCATATGATTTGATTTGAAGCGTGTTACTTTAAACTTACCAAATGTTCATCCATATGAACAAGATATTACAGATAGAGATTGAGTAAATGCTGCATTGGCTAAACACAATGTAGAACAATTTGATCTCATTGTTTCAGATATGGCACCAGATACAATTTGAATGAAAGATATTGATGCGTTGAGAAGTGTATGATTGATCGAAAAAACATTACGAATTTATGAACAATTCTTAGTTTCAGGATGAAAATTCGCTATCAAAGTATTTATGTGACCATGATTTGAAGAACTTGTAAGAGAACTCAAAGATATATATGGGAACTGATCTATACAAGTATTTAAACCAAAATCATGCAGAAAATCGAGTAAAGAAACTTATATTGTTAAGAAAAAATAATGACTACCTTATGACTCCTATGACGTACAAATGTATGAAAATCTACACTCTTCAATAAATTGCTCTGAACTCATAGAGCAATAGTTACTGATATTTCAGGAACAACAAGAGAACTGCTTGTAGATAATTCTGATATACATTGAAGAAAAGTACAACTAATTGATAGTCCATGATTGGATTCTTTTGAAGAAGAAGTTCCTTTCTTAAATACTATTATCGAATCAAGTGATTTGTTATTATTTATGGTTGATGGTAAAGTAGACCCATGACATGATGATTATCGTGTAAAAGAAATGATCGTTAGTGCATGAATGCAAGATAAAACAATTCTTGTTGTAAATAAACTTGATGGGAAAGTGTTTAATGATGAAGTACATATGCTCTTAGCAGAGTGGTACTCGTTATGATTTGAACACGTAATGCCAACTTCAGCTATGCAGGCAGAAGGGATTTTAGATCTTCGCGATCTTATAATAACATTACTTCCAGAAGAAAAAGAAGAAGAAGAGGAAGAAGACACATCGATTCCATTGGCTATTCTTTGAAAACCAAACGCATGAAAATCAACTTTGCTAAATACTTTAACAGGTGAGTGGACGTCTGCCGTATGAGAAGAAGCATGAACGACACTTGACTACATAAAATCGCCAATGACTTTTCAGTGAACTGAATTTACTGTATATGATACAGCATGAATCAGGAAGAAATGAAAAACAGTCGGTTTAGAAAAAATAGCATACGAAAAGACAAAATCACTACTATATTATACAAAACCAGTAGTTGTATTTTTGGTTGATTTGGAAGAATGATTTACAAAAAGAGATGCTTCATTGCTCTCTGAAATAGAACAAATGTGATTATGAATGGTTCTTGCATTCAATAAAATTGATCTTTTTTCGATGGAAGAAACAGCTCGTCGTATTAAAAATATTACCAATAAGAATCAATTCTTAAAATCTAGACCAAAGGTTTGACTGTCTGCAAAAAAAGCAATTTGAGTAGATAAAGTCCTTCGTGAAGTAATTGATGTTTATGCAAGATGGACTAAACGTATTCCAACATGACCATTAAATAAAGTTCTGACAAAAGCATGGTTAACATCGCCACCTAGATTCCCAATGAATAAAATTTGTAAATGGAAATACATCACACAAGTAGAAGATTCTCCACCAACATTTATGTTGTCAGTAAACAATGTTGCGTATGCAAATTTTGCTTTCAAACAGCGAATAAGAAATGTTCTTAATAGAGAGTTTGATTTAGAATGAGTACCAGTAAAACTTAGGTTTAACTCAAAGGTAGATGATAACCCATATACCTAAATTGCTATACTTATTTTTTCTTAGATTTTTTTCAGTGCTTTCTAGTAGCTAATTCCGCGCTAACTATTCATGTGGGAATAGCGATTATTCCATAACCTAAAAGCATCAATAAGGCTGAAAGTCCTTGTCACAAAGGAGTTAAGGGCGTTATGTCTCAATATCATACAGTAGTTATTGTCACAATAGACCAATAAATTGAAAGGGGAATATTGTCAAATCATGCTGCTGGTCATTCGATTAAATACATAAGTGTTCACACAATACAAACAACGATCAATACTCCAACAATAAATACAGTGATTTTTGTGCGACTGACAAGTAACGATTGTCGTAGGATAGATCATGCACTTTCGTATTTTCATAAGTTAAACACTCTGAAGAGACGTAGTAGTCTTAATGAACGAAGCATAAGTCAGTTGTGTCATCATACAAGTAGTCATGTATATCCTGGTACAATTGCCAAAAGATCTATTATTCCAAAGAAGCTTGTAATATATTTTTTTGGTTCTGGATGTACTAGCACACGCACTATATATTCTATAGTGAAAATTCATGTAATGATTTGACTGAAAAGTTGAAGCCGATATCCATATTCTACCTCTAAAGATCCTACACTTCTTAACATAACAATTATTGTTCATAAGAAAATTAGTACGAGAAGCACTTCATCGAAGAGTCTTCATGGTTTCGTGTCAGTTTTGAAAATAATGTTATACAATTTCTTTTTAGTCATAGTAGTTAAATTATAGCAATAGAGCTGAAATTAGTCAAATTTCATAGTTTTTTCAGTATTTTTAATACTTCATTATCAATAAAGAGAGTATTCGTCTCTTTAATTTTTTTTGAGCTCATATGGATACCTTTGCAATACGTTGATG
>CALLUT010000166.1 GCA_938010495.1 Candidatus Absconditabacterales bacterium | reverse complement strand
CCCTTAATTATCATGGATTTTAAACAACAATTAGCATCGTATTGAAGCCAGGAGGCGAGTACACTTACTCAACAACAAATTGCTGAGAGAATAGATACTACTATTAGTCAAACTTTTGCATGGGTATGATGACTGCTTCTTATTGCATTTTGAGTAGCGTATTCAATTGCATTTTGATATCTTCCTTTACCTTTATCTACTCCTTTGTTCCGAGGATCATGGATTGCTTGATTATGACTTATATTCTTTATAAGTTTTAAACGGCAATCATTAAGCTATAAAACAATCGCTTCATTATTAGTGTTATTTGCATTGCTCGAATGATACTGATTAACGTGAGTGTTTATGAGTTATAGCTTATGAAGTATCTACAATGTATTTCTTACTACATGAGCATCATTTGTAGTTCTTTCTATAATTGGTTATCGTACAAAAATCGATCTCATGCGCGTCTGACCTATACTTTTTGCAGCCTTGATATGACTAATTATTGCAATAGTTGCAAATATGTTCCGATGAAATGCTCAGTTTGATTTTTGGATAAGTATAATAGGTTTAATAATCTTTTCTTGATTCATAATTTATGATATGAATTTGTTGAAACAACAAGCACTATATTGAGATGATAGAACTCCTTTATTGATAGCGTTATGACTGTTTATTAACTTCATAAATATTTTCCTATTCTTATTAAGATTAATGGGTGGGAACGATTAATCTTGATATCAAGTAGAGTAATTTTCTTTCCATCGATTTGGCTGATTATCAAGAACTTCTCGTCATTTGTTAAGTACTTCTAAGTTACTGTCCAGCCAAATACCATTTTCTTGTATTGTATCTCAGTCAATTGAAATTGAAGAGTTAATTCATCTTAACATTGTTGTTATATCCCAATGTACATCACTCTCATTTCAATTATTTAGATTAACAGGTTTTCATCAATAAACATCGTACTTGTAAGAACTTCAAAGTGCAACATGAAAACTTCAACTAACTTTTTCAACTAAAAGTCAGTTAACAAGATGTTTTCTCAAATGAGGATTCGTTCATATTCATAATTCTCAAATCTTATTTGCTCAAGGAGTTTCAAGAAATTTTTCTAATACTTCCTGTCATTTTTTTGCAGAAGCTCCTATACATATTCAGTCTTTAAAAGTTAATACTATATCTTCAATAATTCAATCACTACTTCTGTATTGAAACTTACCTTTAGCTACTATTGTTCAATTAACTGAATCAATTATCGGTGCAGAAAATACTTCAGATCAAGGAATATTTTTTGCAACGAGACTATTTGCAAAAGTCATTCATTCGATACACATAGTAAGATTTGTTCAATTTTCATCTCTAAAAGTAATTGACTCAGCTTTGTCTAATTTTTCAATTAAGTAACTATTGGCTTCTCAAATTGCTTCCCAATTTTGATCTGCTGATTCAAAAAACTCTTGGAGATACTTATCATAATCTTTATATCAATCTATTATTGCATCCTCAGGGGTTGGAACGTAGGTAAGTGTATAAAAAAGATCTCATGTACCTCTTCTTTCTCAACCATACCTATTTATAGTTTTTAGATTTTTGCGCTTATTGTCATCCAATAGATTTGTTCTTTTAACAAGATTAGGAGACAAGCTATTTACTGCAAAAATTTGCTTATTTACGTTATCAACCTTGGGGTACATGTATCCAGTGAATCATTCAACTAACGATCCTCCTTGAAGTTCAATCAGAGAAAGATGTAGAGAGTCATCTTCAAAGTAAATATCAAATTCTTGATTCAAATGTTCTAACTCTCTAATAATTTCTTCGGTCAATGGTCTACTCACTTGCGTTGCACAAACTAGGACTGGTCATTCTCATCAAGACATACTTGATTTAACAAACAACCTTCACATATTTATAATTTTTTCTTCACTAACTCAATCTATTGGGGAAGGATATTCTCGTCTGCTTTCATCATTTTCTCAAAGAGTAAGTTCATTAATTGTTGTTTCGTTTTCAATTCATGATACGATACATTTTAAATATCTTTCTCAATAAAAAAGAGCTTCAATCATGTTCTCTAAGTTTTGAGACTTCGATTCATTAAGCTTAGTAATAATTTCAGAATCATGGTTTAATCAATTACATTTTAGAAGAATTTCATCCTTCATTTCTGAAAGTAACTTATTAATTTGAGAAAATTTATGCATGGAGTAATATATCAACTAAATAGCATATGTATGTCTTTTTCAGAAGACATATCAAGTATGTTTCCACAAAAAAGTAAAGTACAAGTTGACAAATCTCGTTTTAGGGCTATAATTAATTTATACTCCTTTTTATAAAAATAAAAATAAAAACCATGACACTACTACTTATCTGTTATATGTGCGGACAATCAGAAAAAGTTAGATTATCTATGTGGTTACTAATTATTAGTGCTGCTACGTATATATTTGCTTTTTGATGAACTTCAGTATACGCTATGGAAACAGAACCAAATGAATACTGACTTTATAATACATGATTTGAAGATGTTCAAGAAACACCAGTTCAACAAGTTGAACCAACTCCATTAGTTGAAGGTGATATTGTTCATACAGCTAATACGACTCCTCAAAACACGGTAAGATCAACAACTCCATGAACACAAATTGTTAGACATAACCGTAGTAATGCTAGTAAAAAAAATACTTGAAACAAGGTAAATCACTCAGTATTAACTGAAGAACTATGATATTTGATTGAACTTCAAGGATCATTTTCCTGAGGAAATGTATTTGAATGAAACAATGTAGTGTTTTATCAACTACTTAAAAATCTTCTTGAAAAGAAATCAGTTGACTCTCACGAAATGTATATAGAAAAGACATTAGAATTAATTTCCTTACTAAATACTAATCAACTTAAAAAGTATGATCTTGATAGAGTTGGACTTGTAAGCGCTCTAACAGCAATTAAAATAACTTCTGAAAAAGTATGAAATAATTTAAATTGATCAAATAATTGAAATATGGCTGATTGAACACTTGGTTCATACTATACTGTTCAAACAATCACTCCAGAACTTGTTAGATTAGATCTTACAGATAATAAGCAAGTTAAGCGTATCTCATTTTATGTTAATGATAAGTTTGTAACTGGTTGTGAATCAACACAGTGTTCTTCACTTCTAATAGAAGCGTCAAGTTGAGATGTAGTATCTGCACATATTACTATCCAAAATCATATGTCCACAGTATTATCAGGAAGAATGTAAAACATATATTATTACACACGTTTCAAAAAACCAACTTTCATTTCAAAGTTGGTTTTTTGCTTGTAGTATTGATGTTTTTTTCTATAGTTAAAGAATATTATTTATATTTAACAAATTCATAAATGAAAAAAGCTACACGAATTGTTATTTTATTATTAGCAATAGCAACACTTGCTGCAATCTTTCGACCAGAAAGTCAAATTGCACAATCAGTTAAGAATACTGTAACAGTTGAAAAAGCTATTGATGCTGTTAAAGATGGAGACATTATGGATACAGTAAAAGAAGTTGTTAAAGATACTGATGCCATGTGAGAAGTAGAAAACGCTATCGAATGACTTCTTGATGAAGTAGAAGATGCCGTAGAAGGAAATGCAATAGCTGAATGAGCACTTGATATTGCTGAAGAAAAAATTGAATGAGTATTAGATGATGTAGAAGAAGCGCTAGATTGAGGAGAAAATGAAGAATCAGATACAGAAGTTGTTGAAGAAGTAGTTATTTCAAGTAATTGATATGTAGAATACAATGCCGATGATTTCTCTCTTGCTTTAGAAAATGGTAAAAAAGTTGCTGTATTCTTTCATGCAAATCGATGTGGATCTTGTAAAGCACTTGATGCAGATATAGCTTGAAAAATGGATGCTATAGATAGTGATACTATCATTTACAAGGTAGACTATGATAATTCAGATGAACTAAAAAGAAAATACTGAGTAACTGGACAACATACAGTTGTATATGTAGATTCAGATTGAGAAGCTCTTGATCTAGTAAAATGAACAACTTCATTAGAAGAGATTCTAGCAGGATTCTCTAACTAATCATTACTTAATCATAATTAAAAAAAACGCTCAATTCAGAGCGTTTTTTTTAAGTTTTATTTCATAGTAAAAATGATTCCCGCGTCATGCTAGATTTTCATTCTGGCTTAACTTTTAATAAAGAGATTGATTGATTTAGTTCTTCTCAAATAAGTAAAGGTTTATCTTTATGTATATCATAGCTATGTGGATCCAATGTAATTTGCTCAATTATAATTCTCTTTACACCAATCTTTGTATATATTTTGGGTCGCAATGCGTAGGCTTGGTATTTTTTATAGATGGTTTCAAGAGAATCATTTGCTAGATCAACAAACCCATCTTCTTTTGAAATTTTACTACAATATGTTACATGAGATTCTTCTTGAGGTACTGGATCAATACGTCATTTACAAAAATTTCGTAGAGTTTTAAGCATGTATCATGGTGCTTTTTGTTTAATTTCATCTATTAATGTGCGGACAGTTCGATCTAATCAGATTGGCATCGGATGCAAAGAGAGGATATCTCCTTCATCCATTTTCGCATTCATTTTCATAACTGTTACACCAGAAGCATCATGATCTTTAATAAAGACTGATTGAAGTGGAGAAGCTCAACGGTATTTTGGCAGCAATGATCAATGTACATTTATAGTTCAGAAATGTGGAATATTTAACACAGACTGTGGCAGTATATTTCAATAAGCAACTACGACCATCAGGTCAGGATTAATTTTTTCTAATCGAGTAGAAAACTCCTTCGCTTCAGATCATCGTTTCTTACTTTTTGTTCTTAAAGAGTTGGGAGTTTTGGTAGGGATATCACGTCAAAAACTTTTTGTAGTTTTTTGTATAATATTTTCTTTTACTTTCATTCCTCTTCATGAAGGAACCGGTGGTTGCGTAACTACTCAAACGAGTTCAAATCTATCATCATTTTCCAGTCATTCTAAAAATGGCACTCCTATCGGAGAACCACTAAAAAAGACCACACGATATGAAGAAGGATCGTATGAAACAGATGAAGATCATGTACATTGGCTAACTCTTTCGATGGTATGATGAAATCAACGTATAAATCAATATTTCTCAAAACATTC
>CALLUT010000165.1 GCA_938010495.1 Candidatus Absconditabacterales bacterium | reverse complement strand
ATTATGACAGATGCCCCTTCCACCATATATTTCTTATGACAAATCGAAAGAAGAAGGATATCAGCCTCTTTTTGCTTCAGAAACATGATCTGTAGCTGCACCTACTGCATCCCTTCACTTTAGTCATAATATATTAGATACTCTGTCAAAAAAATGAATAAACATGGCTTATACAACTTTACATGTGGGATTAGGAACCTTCAAGACGGTAGATACACAAGATATTACTTCTTACGATATTCATGCTGAACGCATTGAAGTACAATTTGATTTATTTGAAAATCTCTTTGAAAATGATTGAAATATTTTAGCAGTTTGAACTACAGTTACAAGAACCTTAGAGTCACTACCCTATTTATATACAATTTTATCAACAAATTTTCCTGATCGAAATATATGATTAACTGAAGCATGTAAGGAGTATCGACAAAACAAAACTCAAAACATTTCACTCGAATTAGCTACTAAATTCATATCAAATGTTGTAATAAAAAAAGCTTCAATTCAATGTGAATCAAAGCTATTTATTTTTCCATGATTTGAATACAAAATCATTACTCAACTCATTACAAACTTTCATTTACCAGAATCATCATTACTTATGTTGGTTGCTTGATTTATGGGTTTTGATCAAATGAAAAAAGCTTATGATCATGCTATCCAAGATTGATATAGATTTTATAGTTTTGGTGATGCCATGCGAATAAAATAATCTTTATAACATAGTTCATATAACTATTATCAATTCATTTACCCTATAACTTGTCTATGATTTCATTAGTAGCAGCCCATAGTGCAAACTTCGTCATATGAAAAGATAATACTCTACCACGACATTACTCTGAAGATTTGAAACATTTTAAAAGAATAACTACAGGAAAAACAGTGGTAATGTGACGCAAAACATTTGATTCAATTGGTAAACCTTTACCAAAAAGAAAAAATATAGTCCTTACAAAAAATAAAAATCGAAACGCTCCATGAGTAGAAGTAATTCATGATGTTTCATTACTCACTCATGTATATGAAGATTCTAAAGAAGAACTCTGTGTCATATGATGAGAACAAATATATAAACTATTTCTTCCGTACGCATCAATACTTCATCTAACCCATATCCATAAAGAAGTAGATGGTGACACATTTTTTCCTCATTACTCTGAGTGGTTTCTAGAAACAGCTAGAGTTAAGATGTGAGAATTCGATTTTATCACTTATGAAAGATCCGCTTCTCAAGAAAAATACTATTTTTTACTTATTTTTGACTCATGGAAAACATTACAAACTTCCTCTTTGAGACTTGAATCTTAGCTAAGACACCTAGAAGTTGATTTGCATTTTTGTGAAGTGGTGTTCAAAGTGTAGCTGAACATATAAACAGAGTTTGCTATGTATGATTTGCCCTTGCTCATATGCATGGAGAAGCTGATGTTGGTAAAGTAGTTCAAATGTGTCTTTTCCATGATATTACTGAAACTAGGATTTCCGATTTGAACTATGTTCATCAAAAATACGTAGAAAGAAATGAGCATAAAGCACAAGCTGAAATTACTCAAGATCTTCCCTTTTGAGATAAAATCAACGACTTACTCAATGAATATGAAGAGAGAGAATCTCTTGAAGCATTGTTAGCAAAAGATGCAGATAACATTGAATTTATTTTGAGTCTCAAAGAACAACAAGACATCGGTAATGAGCGTGCAAGACACTGGTTAAAAAGTGCTGTCGCAAGACTTAAAACTGAACAATGAATTGCTCTTACCAAGCTCATAATAAAAACTGACTCAGATGCACGATGGTTTTCTGATAAAGACAACGACCGATGGATTACTAGAGATAAAGAATAATTATTATATTTGTATAACCATACTTTTACTATGACCAAGATAATTGCTTTTTCTGGAAATTCAAATACGGGGAAAACCTCTGCAATAAACTATCTCAAAGATCACTATGGGACACTCCATCCTGAACTCAAAATTCATCTTTTGGGAGAAACCGCACGTGAGTACATTGAATTACATAACTGAGTTGTTGACGATGTACATGCATTTGAAGAATATATTATTGCGAGAGAACAAGAAAGGCTTGCTGAACTCAAATCTATAAAAGAGAATAACACCTACGACTTAGTATTTATAGATAGGACCTCATTAGATGCTATCATCTACTCATATCGAAATTTAATTAACGGTGACCTTCATAGAATTGACTATGTTCAAGACTACGACCCTATTCTTAAATTATCGAAGTCGCTATATGATAATGTGGTGTTTTTTACTACCCCAATTAAAGTTGATAGTAGATTTCCTATATATAATAATGAGCACATCAATGCAATCTTCGAACACTCAATTCGTTACTACTACGACCCCAAAGTCATCGTCTATACAAATAATATTTTCTTCCAAGATAATATTCAACAGACTATTTTTGGGAATCTCTTTGATCTGTAACACCATTTATGCATACATTTTAAATAAAATAAACCATTGTCAATAATTTAATTGAATTATAGTTGACAATTACTACTATGATAACATTTAGTTATCAAAAAAAATGAATTTCTCTCTATTTGAATCGGACCCGTTGGTGATTAAAAACAAGCAAACAAGAGAATTTTACAAAGAAGACCTCTTGAATGTACTTCGTTATAACCATGGAGATCAGCTCTTCCCAAAAGAAATTGCTCCCATAGTAA
>CALLUT010000164.1 GCA_938010495.1 Candidatus Absconditabacterales bacterium | reverse complement strand
TTAATGGTGGAATAATTCATGAAAGATCATTTGAATTTAAAGTAATAGTTTCAAGGCTTGATATTGTTCACAATCAGGAAGGAATACTTCAGCTAAAATTATTAAATGAAGCTATAAATTTTTCTAATGAAGATAAGTTTCAAATTGATGAAGGAATTGATCAACTAAAATTATTTCATTGAATACGTAAATCTACTAAGTTAGTTAATGACATAATATCATCTATTGGTCAAGAAAAATTAGCAAATGATAACATTAAAGTTTCAAGTGAAGATAAACTTGATATACTACCAGGCAATGATCAAGACATTCCCGAATCGGAAAGGTTCAAATAAATCAATGAACTTAGATTTCATATTTCGGAAGGCATATTTCAAGAAATTCAGCCATTATTATCAAAGTTTAAAGTATCTAAACTAGAAAAATCTCATATTGTGGTCGGTAGCGTTCAAGAAAGACCGTTATCAAACATAGAAATCATTGTAACATTATTTCATCAACAAGTAACTCAATACCAATCACAAGGGTCAGATCAGTGTATTTTCCAAGAATCAGAATTTCAAGAAGGAGTATCTCAATCGTTCCATCAGTCTCAGTTCGTTGAATTATATAAATCAACTAGAGCTTCACATTCAGACACCTCTAATGTAAAATACCCATCATCATATTGCGCTTGACAATCATATGAGATACAACCATTCCCATTTGGATCAGGCATATATCAACTTTCACACATACATGATGAATTACAATTTAATCAACTATCACATTGTTCATTATTTGCTGAATTAATAAAGTCATCTTCTAACTGTCAATTTCAACATTCACATATTCAAATTGATATTGATCCAGCTCAGGATCATCATCACGCACTACAAAAAGTAGTCCCACCAGGAGACTGCTCCGCACACGTTAGTGGCCCTGCTACGGAAGTCATATGCCATAAACCAGTAGAACTTTGATATTCATTAATAAAAACTTCATCAGTAATTGGAGTGTATGATCATCAACCATAACAGTCAGCATCGGTTACACACTGGTCTTCATCTCTAAACCAAAGACAAATTCAATTTTCACATCTCATTCAAGTTGCACAATCTGAATCAAATGAGCATTCATCACATGTATATGTTGATGAATCAAGTGGATCCATAACTGGTAAGTTTGCCTGAGTAAACCCTTCTCCAACACTCAAAAATAAAAACATACCAATTATAATAAGCCCCTTCAGGTAGAAGCTTTTAGAGGTATAAAGAGACGGGAAAGATGTTCTCATGGGTATATAATTTTTATAAAAAATATCAATATATATAATTTTTACTCTCTATAACTATACTACCCGTTAGTAAATAAAACAATTTTTGAAGGATTAAAAAAATCTGAAATATTGACATATTTCAGATTACACATTATTGATATTTATAATTTATATTATATTTTTCAAATACTCGCCAAATTATAACGTATCAGAAAGACTTGAATTCAGATATATAAACAGATAAGTGAAAAGACTAGTTGTAATGAGAGAGGTAGTAACATCATAAAGTAGAGGTTACAGCATGTTGTAACTACAGTTCCACCTATCCGGTATAATATATCATCATCATTGAGAATATTCTTTTGATCAAAGAATCCACGATGGAATATTAATAAACTATTCACAATAGTCCATATAATTCAAATTCATACTATATACACAACGTTGTTTCCAAACAAGGCAATAATTGAAAGATACAATGCTACATTTATAATCACAAATGCAACAATTCTTTGGAACTTATACGCATATCAGATTGACCTTAGTAGCAAGAAACTTACAAAGAAAAATCATACTCCAAGCCAGAATCGCAATTGATCAATTCACATTGCTCAATCTCTCATACGAAAAACAAACAACGCCGTTTGACCAAAAACCAAAATCACATTAAACAATCCTAAGATTGATTTACTCTTTGATGGGATTGCTTCTAAGAAATTTTGAATATCATGAATAAGTTCTACAGGTCAAGCCACAACTCTCTTTTTGAAACGAGTAATTGTTTGTCATGACAATATATGTTTAAAGAGATCATCTCACTCGTTAGTTGTATATCAGGTTGCTTCTGTTCAATCCATTACACGCCATATCAATGCATATAATACTAGTAGATATCATTGCGCAACAACAAGTGACAATCACAATGTTTGCTGTGTGTAATAATATACCAAATACAAAATACAACAATTAAATGTTATGAACAAAGGATAGTGCAAAGATCTGTCTTTCACTAAACCCACTGATCAAAGCACAAATATTAAAAATGCATAGACTGCCATTGTTACACTCAACCATCCTATCATACAGTCTAATAATATTTGATATGGCGCCATACGACCCAGTGAAACAAATAATAAGATACTAGACAAATACCAACCATAATGAAATACTTGGGTACCATCTTCGTACTTAAAAATATATGATCAAATCCGCAATATCAAATTTAATAACACAAGTCCTGCTCAAATCATCAACGACGATCATCACGCAACAACATCTAAGAATCATCGCAATCAAATCATTATCATTATCCAAGATAAGGTAACAACATGTTCTTGAAAGAACTCATTCATAGATAGACTAGTATTTCCTTCATCATTTTTCTTTGGTGAGGCATACAACATTAATCATACTCATATGAGCAATGGTATTAGTGCTACTCGCCAAATCCCGCTCCATACGAAAAATCATATAAAGAGAATATGCCGCAATAATAAGAGTAAGGCCATGTGCAAAATCAAGATGAAAACTACCCTATTTTTAGCTTTTCCCTTGAAAAAATCAACTCTTTCAGTATATAATATAGCTTATGTGAACAAATATAAAATGACTGCCTGTAATCGATACACTTTTCAGTGAGAATACTATGTCAGTACATATAATCCAATGAAAAGATATCGTTCGTAAGCAGGGTTCGCCTTGAGAACGATTTTTAGAACAAACCAACGAAAATCGAGATAAAAAGAAAATAGAAACTACACTAGAATCAATAAAAAAACATATAGAAAAAACAGACAACGCATACCAAGAGATCATTAGAAAACATTCACAAGTCCGACAAGTATGAGAATATAGAATCGTGATAGTTGCACCACCTGTTGCTCCCGTTCGAGAAATAACGATTGTTAGGCCACTTGTTCATCTTTCATTACCAGATTACAATTTGCCAGAGTCAGTTATCAAACTTCTTTGAAAACCATGACACTGAGTACTTATATCTTGATCACCATGAGAATGAAAAACAACATTTGCACAAGCACTATTACAATCGTTAGACCAAAGCAACCTAATTATTAAGACAATAGAAGCTCCTCGTGATGTACAAGTATGATGAAATGTAACTCAGTATTGATTAGCACATACTACTCATAATGAAATTAGAGATATATTACTTCTTACAAGGCCAGATATAACCTTGTTTGATGAGGTAAGAAATAGAGATGATTTCCATCTTTATAAAGATCTTAGACTAGCTGGTATTTGACTTATATGAGTTATGCATTCCACTACTGCTGTTGATGCTCTTCAAAGATGTATTTGAGTAATAGAAATGTGAATGATTCCTCAAGTTATTGATACAGTTGTCTACATAAAATGATGACAAATCAATGAAGTGCTTACTCTCAAGCAAGTTGTTAAAACACCTGTTGGGATGCAATCTTGAGATCTTGCTCGTCCAGTATTAATTATACGTTCAGAGCTCAAAGATAAGGACATGTATGAAATATATACATATAGCGATAATGTAGTTGTAATGCCTCTTGATGAAGCACGTTCACATCAATGAGAAAGAGCATGAATCTATCCTTACGCAGAACACTCCCTAGAACGTCAACTGCAATCAATCCTTTGAATCTCTTGTACTGTAAAAGTAACATGACCAGATAGTATTACACTCTATGTTCCTTCATCAGAAACGTGACGTGTTATATGAAAATGATGAGCAAGAATTGATCGTCTACAAAAAGAACTATGACTATGAATTAATTTAAAGTCTTATGAAGAAATGGAAGGTTGATGAGATGTTAATTGAGACCATCATTCATCCAAAAAGTGACGCAAAAAGAAACAAAGACGTAGATAATTTCACATGACAAACCTGTTTAACTATTAAATAATTATATTATGAATCATTTCCACAATTCAAAAATCATTGCAACTATGTGACCTGCAGTAGACAAAGAAACTGTATTATCAAAAGTTATCAACAATATTGATGTTTTTAGAATAAATCTTTCTCATTGAGATGAAGAGATGAAGAGAAAATACATTAACACAATTTTGAAACTAGATAGTAGCAAAACTATTATGCTTGATACAAAAGGTCCAGAAATTAGAACAAGAAATAAGGATGAAGTAATTTTGAAAAAGAAAAAAGAAGTTACTATTCAATATGCTGAATTTTTCAAACATACTGAAGAAGATAATGTTCTCTATATCGACTATCCAAACATGTATCGTATAGAGCCATGAGCTATCATGTCTATAGATAGTGATACTGTAAAAATAACTGTAACAAGCAATCAAGATTGAGTTCTAAAGTGAGAAATTACTATTTGATGAACAATTCTTATCAACAGATGAGTAGAATTTGAAAATTACATACCAAAACTCCCTTTCTTATCAGAGAAAGACAAAAAACAAATGATTTGGGGAATTGATAATAAAATCAATGTAATTGCTATCTCGTACATTAGGAATGCAGAAAACCTAAAAACAGTAAGAGCCTTTCTTGATGAAAACTGATGAAATACAGTTAAAATGATTGCAAAACTAGAGACGAGAGAATCAATTGAGAATATTGAAGAAATTATACAATGAGCTGATGGAATTATTATCAACAGAAATAAATTAAAACTCTTACTACAATGAGAGTCAATAAACGAAACGAAACAAACAATTATAAATCTTTGTAATAGATATGGTAAACCAGTAATAATCGTTACATGAATGGATATTAAATCTAAAAAGGCAAATAAAGAAATCACAAAAACTCTCATTGAAGAAATGAAATTATGAGTTGATGCATTCCTGCTTACAAAAGAAACAGCTGTAGCAGAAGAACCATTAGAATTTGTGATCAACCTCTATGACTTGATTAATAAAGAAGAAAACAAAGCTATAAGTAATTATACATTTGAAGATGTAAGCACAAATGAAGAAGATGAAATTACTGATTATATCATTTATAATGCATACAGAGCTTCAAAGGAAGTAAATATAAAAGCAATTATTTGTCCTACAGAGACTGGATATACTCCTGCTAGACTATCTGCATTAAAACCAGATGTTCCTGTTATTTCATTTACAAAAAATGATGAAGCATATAGATATCTCAACTTGTTATGGTGAGTAAAATGATATAAAATTTCTAGTACTTTCGAATACTCAAACATCAAACAAATCTGAAAAGAAATTATTAGAATCCTTTTCAAATGAAGTATTTCATTGGATGATAAAATTATGATTGTACACAGTAGTCTTGAACAAAATAAAGTTTGAATGATAAATTGAGTAGAATTATATAAATTTAAAGATATCTAAAAATTATCATGAAAATCACTAGAAAATCTTGGGGATTCATTGCATTACTTGTTATCATGTTTGTAGCATGACAGTATTGAATATTTAATGAAACTTCGCTTTGAATGATTGCAACTATTCTCATGATAGTAGGTTGATTAGCAGTACTAATCCTCTGATGAGACAGCCTAGTAGAATGATCGCATAGTATAGCTGACTATTATGATATACCACCTCTTATCGTGTGAATGACCATCTTAGCTGTATGAACATCAGCTCCAGAGTTATTTGTAAACATGATAGCAGCATTTCGTTGAGAAACATGACTCATGTTAGCAAACATCGTATGATCAAATATATCAAATCTTATGCTTATATGAGGAATTACAGCGGTAATAACAGCCCTTGCTGTAAAGCCATCAACACTTTTTAAAGAACTGCCAGTGAGTTTTTGAGCTGCATTGATACTACTCATAATGATCAATGATCAATGGCTATGGTGAACTACAGATTCAGTTCTTTCAAGAACAGAAGGAATTATATTGCTTCTATTTTTTGCATGATTCTTACGACAACTTTTCGTTGCGGCAAAAAATAATGAAATTGAAGTAGACTGAGCACCAGTTTGATTAACACTCCCATATTCATATTTCCTAGTAGTACTTTGAGCCTTTTGATTATATATCTGATGAGAGGCATTAGTAACACATGCCAGTAGTCTTGCTCGTATGTTCAATGTTTCTACCGTGCTTATTTGAGCAAGCATTGTGGCAATAGGGACATCAGTTCCTGAACTCGTAACATCAGTTATTGCAGCACTAAAGAAGCATACTGACATGGCATTATGAAACATAATTTGATCAAATGTATTCAACATACTTTGGATATGATGACTTACAGCAACTATACAACCTATTGCTGTAAATCCTGCAATTAGAGTAGATACTATGATGCTCTTATGAGCAACACTATTTGTTTTCTTATTGATATATTTCAATAAAAAACGTTCATTAGTCAAAGCTACATGAATACTCATGATATGTTGTTACCTATGCTACATGTGATTCCTTTTACGGAGATGATAATATGATAGAAAAGAACCAAGTAGATTGATTACGAAATGCTATTGATGAGGCAGCAACTATTGCTCTCTGTGGACATGCAAGTCCAGATTGAGACTGCATTGGTAGTTGTATTTGATTATGATTAGTTCTTGAGAGTTTATGAAAGAAAGTATCCTATTATACTGCTACCGAAATTTCTCAATACTATTTGTTTCTAGAAAAAGCGAAATCATTCAACAGTGAGAAATTTAACCCAAAGAACTTTGATCTTATACTTTGTCTTGATACAGCAAATCAAGAAAGGTCAAATATGGCAGACTATACAATTTCTGATTATAATTGTTTTGCCATAGATCATCATCAATGAAATGAATTCTCATGATGTCCTGTTCTTTTGAATACTGATAGAAGTAGTTGTTGTGAAATAATTACAGATATTATTAAACATAAAGATTCATCATTGATCACTCCTCTAGCTGCTACTGCACTCTTACTTGGTATTATGACTGATACATGAAACTTCATGCGATGATATAATCCAGAATATGCTATGCGTATTTGAGCTGAGTTACTAGAATTTTGAGCTGATAAGGCATTATTAACCAAGAGTTTATACCAAAGCAACAAATTTGAAGCAATAAAATTTTCTTGAACTATCTTAGAAAGAACTGAAAAGAAAGAAGATACAGTTATTTGGTCACACCACCTAAAAAGTGAAATCGAACCATTATGACTAAACAGCGACGATGTTTCCGTTTGATTTTTTAGCATGAAAAGTATAAAACATGAATGAGCATTCATTCTCTTTAAGATAGAAGATACTCATGAGCAACCCTTTATGAAATTTTCATTTAGAACCTGATCTTCAGATATTGATGTTTCAATAATAGCAAACCAGTTTTGATGATGAGGACACAAAGCTGCAGCAGCAGCCAAAGTATTCATTTCATGAGATTGGAAAGATGTACTCAATCAAGTAATACAAGCAACACATGAATCAGTTTTACTACAACGTAAATCACTATGTTAGCATTAGTAGATACACATCTCAAAAAATTATTAGAAAAGAAAGTAATTCATCACAAAGATAACTTGTGATTAGATAAATATGTTCAACCTGCAAGTATTGACCTACCAATATGATCAGTTGTTCACCATGTAAATCATAAGTTCATTCCATTTAAAGATTCTGTTAAGAACATTATTCAAGGTATAAGTACTCAAACTTTTGATTCAACAGATTGAGTTGTTTTATATAAAGGACAAACATACTTGATACCGTGTTTATCTATAGATCTTCCAGATCATCTATTTTGAAAGGTAAGCCCAAAAAGTTCATTATGAAGAATAGATGTTCTTATTAGAGCTGTTGTAGATAACACATGAATATATGATACAGTACTTCCTGGTACACAATGAACTTTACGACTAGAAGTTACACCACAATCTTTCAACATAAAAATAACTGCTTGAACAGCAATCACGCAACTTATGATTTTTGAAAAAACTACTGAAGCCCAATCATATGACAAAAATGAAAAGTTTCTTTTCGATGATAAAACTCAACTCTCACCTGATTACTACCAAGATCATATGATGGTAAGCCTGTGAGTAGGAAATTTTGAAACAATCTGATACAAGGCTCGTTACACTGATGAAATTATTGATCTTTCAAAAATATGACAATATGACTCTGCTCAATTTTTTGAACCAATTCTTGCACATTGAAGCAAAGATTCTCAAAAAGTGATTCTAGAAAAAGATAGGTTCTACATACTACCAACCAAAGAAAAAATTCGTGTTCCTTCACACTATTCTATTGAACTTGTTCCATTTACTCATCTTATGGGTGAACTAAGAGTTCATTATGCATGATTTTTTGATCCATGATTTGGATGAGAACACGGAGCCACATGAGTACTTGAAGTAAGACCACATGAAGACTGTATTGTTTATGATGCACAACCAATCTGTCTTATGGAAGTATTTACTAACAAAGAAATTCCATCATCTCTCTATTGAGAAAGTGGAAATAATTATCAATGACAAGGTGGTGCAAAACTTGCAAAGTATTTTAAGTAGACTTATCTAGATCGAATTTCATAGAATCAATTTCTAGCAAGAATTTTAAAGTGTTCATCATTATCATTCTTTTTAAATCAAACTTCATTATAAAATGAGTGTTTTGTATCATTATTTCATAATTTAGTAATACCAACATATGGTAACATTTTTCATTTATTTGACGAATAATTGAAACTTGTGTTAAATATATGACTACTCATTATAACAGAGTCATATCATCTTTTTTTTGCAAAGTCAGCAAGTCATCTTTCTACATATTTAACGATATTTTCTATTTCTAATCATGCTGTTGTAGAAGAAGATAATTCAATACTATTACATATCAGAATTTTTTTTCAAAGATTATTAAATCCATCAAAAGTTAGAACTATTCATGATCTTTTCTTTTTACGCGAGCCAATTTGAT
>CALLUT010000163.1 GCA_938010495.1 Candidatus Absconditabacterales bacterium | reverse complement strand
AGTATTCAGTATTTTCAAACATATGGATAATCGATATGGTCTCAAATCCCAATCTCTGGAGCAAGTATCTCCCTTGGACCTACGTTGCAATCAGTAGAGATAATCGGTAACCTAGCTATGAGCGCTTCTATAAGTACGATTCAAAATCCTTCCCAACTACTCGAAAATACAAAACAATCAGATGCCTTCAAATATGGAAATACATTCCCTCGAGATCAAATGAGCACAATATTTCCCTCTAATCATAAACCTTGGATCTTCTTCTCTAAAGAGGTTCTGTATGATCATTCTCATATGATAAGTAACTGAGTATCATTATCTTGATGGTATACTTTGGAGTACGCATCTATAAGTCTATCTTGAGATTTTGCATCTCTCAGTTTTCAGATACTGATATAGGTATATTTATCATTGATAAAAAGTGATCTATCGCTATCAGGTATATCTGACTCCATGGATGATATTGACGTCTCTATATCAAGAGAATTATATATAGTTTTTAGATTTTGAAGTCAGAAATTCTCAAAAAGCATGTGTTCTATTCATTTTGAAACACAAACAATCTTATATGAATATTTATAAAATATTTTAATCAAGATTTTATTAAGAGCTTGCAAAGAATATTTATAACTATGAACGACAGATATCTGAGGTATTTTTAGTAATACAGAGGTAATTATTGATATAATATTCGCTCTCTCCATATGTGAAATAATAAGGTCAATATTATTGTTTCTAGAAAACCTATAAAGCAGAAAAGCATTTATAGGAATCATAAAAGCCTTGATTATCCCATGAGTATTTTTTTGATTCAGGGAGTGATATTCTCATTTGTGAGAGTACTTGGAGGAATCCTGATGAAAAGTGAAGTAAAAGATATCACTATCAGCAGCAAGAAAATCCCCTACATCTACTGCAACTTTCTCGGCTCCTCATCAAAGCGTGAGTGTCGGTATGACGATACAGATTTTTTTCTTCTTCCCCATTTATTAATACGTTATTTTTTTGAATACCCATAGTATAAAGCTACTTGGAAAAATTGCGACTATATTTTCAGCTCAAAAATATGCTATATTTCTCAAAGAGAAGTATTTTTTTTGAAAAATATATTTTTTTTGAATTTTTATGGTATTTCTCAGTGAGAGTTTTAAGTGACGAGACTTTCATTGGTCTTTATACACTCTATATGCTGTAAGTTTTTCTGATATATTAGCTATCTTATAACCCTGATCAAATGCTCTACACCAGAGTTCATAGTCCTGACATCTTTCAAAGTCATCGTTATACTTCCCTATCTTATCAAGACTTGATTTACGAATCATAACAGCAGGTTGAGCAAGAGGAGATTTTTGAAAGATAGTTCTTGAAACCTCTTCAGATGTATGAGCATAGATTCTCTCCCCCGTAATAGTTCAGGCTTCATCGATAATATCGATATCAGATCCAAGAAATGAAATATCATCATGGTCTTCTAAAAAATCTATCTGTTTTTTCATTCTTTCAGCATATGCTATATCATCTCCATCTATGATAGCTATGTATTTCGAATCAGATGAAATTTTATCAAGCAATAAGTTACGAGTTTTTACGACTCACAAGTTTTGATTATTTTTATAGAGTCTGATACGATTATCTTGAAGTGAGTATTTCTCACAAATCTTATAAGTGTCATCTCTTGAACTATCATCGATGATGATAAATTCAAAATTATCATAACTCTGAGAGATAATACTTTCTATCGTTTGAGAAACATATTTTTCTCCATTATAGACAGCCATTATTATTGACAGATTTTTTTTGGTTTTTTTCATTATAGACACGTATATTTGTAATTTATTTTCAAAAATATTTCATTAGACCTCTTATATATTTTATTTTTATTTATTATTATAGACAACTGCCTTGTTACCTCTATAGAGACAATATTCGTTGTGTCTATAATTAAATATTCATGTATCATGTTGAAATATAATCTAGATCAACATGCTCTAAATAGGTTATTGTATATCATTTAAATATGACACTAATTCTATCCATATATCTATCGATAAATCCTCTCACCTTATACTTTCTAGTATATCATTTTCCTGAAAGAATCATAGAACTTTCTCTTTTTCATATCATCAATTTACGAGATTTTTTATTAACTTTTTTCTATTCGCTGAAAACCCAATCTTTATGGCTTCTAAGAATTTTACATCATCTACATCTGTAAACTTTTCATGTTTTTCAAATAGTAAGACACTCGATTCAACTTTTGGAGCAGGAGAAAAACTCTCTTTTGGAACAAATAATTTCTCTGATACAGAGTATTTCTTTTCTACGAAGAGTCTGATAACAGAAGTTTTATCTTTTTTTCATCCAAGTATCTTATCCACTACATCCTTTTGCATCAGTATAATCATACTATCAGGAGATATAGAAACTCAATAAATAAAGTGACGAAGTATCGGAGAAGTTATATAGTAAGGAATATTGGCTATCACACTATAAGCTTTTTGTTTTGGCTCAAAATTGAGAATATCTTCATTATATATAGAAAATTTCACTCAGGATGTATCTAATTCTTCTTTTTGTAGCCTATCCTCTAAAATACTTACCATATCTCTATCAAGCTCAACAAGATCTAATTGCTTTGGCTTATGGTCAAGAAGATAGTGAGTTAATGCCCCATACCCAGGACCAACTTCAATAATATTTTTACCTGAAATATCAATAATCTCCTCTATAGATTTAAGGATATTTTCATCCACTAAGAAATTCTGACCAAGAGACTTCTTGGCTCCTATTTTATATCTTTTTATTATTTCTTGAGACATAAGTAGTTATTTGTTTTTACAGGGCTAGAGTGATTATATTGGATTCTCGTGTATTTTAAAATTATAACTCTTTTTGATAGATTTTTTATATGTTTTCTATATAATATTTTCATATATAAAAAGTAAAATAAACAATGAAGTTAAGACTAAAAAATATCACCTTAACAATAATAGCAGCAACGCTATTATTTAGTTGCTTTCAAACCCATGGGATTACATCATCGGTAGAATACTCAGGCACAGCAGCAGACCTGCTTGATAATGGTTTTTCATGGACAACACCATCAAATGCTACTGGAGATACAACAGCAACTTCAGCAAGTAACACAGTAAATATAAGAAGAGATCTTACAAATAGATTAGCTCTCACAGATTTTGATTTCAGCTCTTTACCAACAAATGCATTAATTAATTGAATTACCGTAGAAATAGAACGGAATGCTACACATAGATGATTTAGAGATCGTGAAATATACATGACTAAAGATGGTACAAATACCATAGGAAATAATTATGCTCTCAATGCACAACAAACAACAAAAGCTTTCACTACCTACTGATGAAATGCTGACTTATGGGGTACCACTTGGGCCTACGCTGAGATCACTGATCCTAACTTTTGAATCATTATCTCATATAGAAATAATAACAGAAATTCTCAAACTGTCTTTGTATATAGGGCAAGGATAACGATAGAGTATACACTTCCCCCTCCTCCTCCAGCTTCGCCGGGATGAGTACCTACCAATCTAGAGCTATGGCTCAAAGCTGACGGATGAACAAGCACGACTATAAATTGAGCAGCTTTGAATACATGGTCAGACCAATCTTGAAATTGATTAGATGCAACAGCCGTAGTTACACCAAACTACCTTACAGAAGATCTTAATTTTAATCCAACAGTAGATTTCAATGGAATCGATGATTATATGAGCAATTTGTGAGGTGGATCATTTACCGATA
>CALLUT010000162.1 GCA_938010495.1 Candidatus Absconditabacterales bacterium | reverse complement strand
ACAATATGTGTCATTTTAAATTTTACATAAGTGATTTACCATAATGGCCAGATAGGTATCAAGATACCTCCTCCGAATCCTTTATGATGTACACCGCCACCAATGGCTAAGCATCCAAATTGTCCGAAGCAAACACCTCCTGTAAGAAATATTGGTCCGATACTGATTTCTGGTCCAGCAAATAATGCAAACTGTAATGATTTAGAAGTATTTTGAGCTGATTGAGCGAACGATGAGACTATTCCAAGGAAGAATATTTGTAGGGTAAGTGCTAATCTTCTCAATCCAAGAAATGATCTTGTATCGACAAAGCTATCACATGATCCTAAGCAATCTCCGCAGCCTTCTGCACAGCCTCCTGCACATTCTCCACAATCACTACCACAGTCGCCACTAGATGAAGGAACTTCGTCACAATCACAATAGCCATCGCAGCATTCTAATCCACATTCGCAACATACTTCTCCGCAGTATCCAATGGATTCTGAGTTGTCAGTGCTTCCTTTACCAGCTCCCAAAATTCCTCCAAAGTCTATGACGAGACCTAACGCAAAGTTTAATTTTGTTTTCATGATAATTTAATTTTACCCAATATATTGACTTTGACAAAAAAATCAATATAAAATGTATTAAAATATTGTCATGAAATATATACAAAAAATATTGCCTTTACTATCGAAATCATCGATAGGAGCGACTTTACTTCTCGTATTGTCATGTATATACTGTATAGTGTTTCATGATTACGAAGGATTAAAAAGATCAAGTATGTTGTTGTTTGGAGTAGTTCTCTTGTATCTTTCGGCAAGGTATTTCATTTCTTCTGCAAGAATTGAAGTAGGTGGATCAACTCATAAAAACAACTGTCCGATTACAGTCATAAAAAAGATTCGACAAGGAAAGTGGAAAGACAAAAATTTGAAATTTACTCAAAAAGTACTCAGAAAATATCTGATCATCTTCTTGTTGCTATTTATTGGCACACTTACATATCTTGTCTTATTATGGTGAAATCCTGTATACTTATACAGGATTTTTATTTTGAATAGCGACTTATACGTTTTGACTTACTTCGATCATTTGTAATATGTCTCTTTTGAGGAATCAAACTTTTGAAAAAATATAATCTATTGATTCACTTTCTTTTCAAGTTGTATATTGTATGGGGTCATAGTTTTTGAGCGAGACAAGCGTAGTCTCTTTTGCTTTAACTTTGTCATCTAACACATGGTAAGTTATTCACAAGTTGAGTAAAAAGTAATACAAGCTTGGTAATAAATCAAGTCTCATATTTTGTACGTTTCTCTGATCAATAAAGAGATTTCACATATCTTCTAACTGACTAAGTTCAAGAGAAACTGGTTCTATAGTTTTGGAAGCAGATATAATTTCAACAACAAAATTAACAACCTCAGGGTATTTTTTATGATCTAATAAGTTGTTTTTCTTAATAAAAGATCAGATTTTATTTATATTTGTGCTATATAAATTACTTAACTCGATTGAAAGTCGTGCAAAAGTAAGTTTCGATCAAATATGCTCTACGAAAAATTCTATGTCTTTTTGTGATGGTACATCTTTGTTAATAACTTCTACTAGTGTTTCAATTTTAACGATCTTATCTTTTTTGTTAATCATCTCATGTACGCTTCAAAGTTCAGATTCTAGATGGTTCCAAACAAATAATTCCTTAGAAAGTGGGACTGTCTCAGTTTCTTTTGTTCAGATATGTTTTATAAGTTTTTTAAAATTTTTATTACTCATGGCTTTTATCTCGTTTGCGTACTCAATAGATAGAGTGTATAATAGTTTTAGAGTCGCTTTAGAATAAGATTTAGTAATTTGGTCTAAATCTTCCTTATTAAGAGCATGAGTATCATAAATTATTTTCTGTTGTAATGATACAGAAGAAATGTGTTTTAAAACAATACTTTCAATACATTTTCACATAAGAAAAATCACAGAGTCTTTATGATTTTCGTTCTTCAAACTTTGTGTGTATTGTGACAATTCATATATGAATGATACTAACTCTTTGACTTTAAGGTTTTTAAATTGGATGTCATTTTCTGTGAATAATTCATAATTATCCACAATCATAAGTAATAATTCATTATATGCTTTTTGTATATCATCAGAATTAAGTTTTTTTACATTTTCAATAGTAAAAAAGTGTTGTGCAAACTGATGATTAATTGTATTTTTTTGTTTTTTAGGACCATCTATAAAAATCCCAAACAATAAATCTCAAATATCAAAATCAAACTGTCATGATCTTGTATATCTAAGATTATTTATTTCTCTTAATTTACTTAAATCTCTTGGATCAAAAACACTATTTCTATTTGCTAAGCTTTTTTTAACTTGTTTAATTTCATTAGAGAAAAAATCGTGTCAGTCTAAGTAGTATCATCTTTTTAGTTTCATTATGGCAATTTTATCGAAATCTTTTTCAGTATCTAACGCCCACTGTTTCATTCACCAACACATTTTTAGAGATTCTTCATCATCGTGAAAATAGTAGTAAGGGGTATCATTATTATGTTGATGAGTATCAATTTTTATAACATCAGTATATTGTCTTGGAATTTCTGAAAAAGTGAAATTTGTAAGTATAGATTGTACGACTGAATTACTTACATCAAGTGTGTTTTTATTACCATTTCTTGAATTTTTGACTTTGTCTGATATATGTTGAGATTTATTCATTCAGTAATATCAATAGGTGAGTCAGTTCAAAAGAAAAGAATTATATATGTCAGATGGAATATTTTTATTAGTTCCGTCAGAGAGAATTTTATCTAGAAACGATCATTTTTCTGGTGTTCCATCTGGATTTTGATGATCAATTCAAATAATGTTTTTGAATATTGATTTAATTCATTTAATTTCTGGGTGAATTTCATCTACTGCATAAGCAATAGATCAGTTTTCTTCTACTCAAATTGATAGTTTTCCTGATGGTACATATGATGTATATTTTTTTGTTTCGCTATTTTCTGCATTTATTTTATTTCAATATTGTAAGACAATTTGTGGATTTTCTCAGCTAGATTCTTTGAGAGTAAGAAGAACTTTAACGTCCTTAAATGTGCATATTAGTTCTAATTCATTACCATTGAAGTGAATTTGATGTTTTTCGTTTGCTAAAGTATCAATTATTTGTTTGAAGAAGTTATGGATAGAGTTGTCACTTTTGTAGTATGAGTTCTGACTAATGCTTGTTGTTATTTCTTTGCTATCTCATTTTATTAGGATGTTGTCTTTGTCAAAATTTGCTGAAAAGTTCTTCGTCATGTAAGTAGCAGTTTTTGTTAATGTGTTGATAGTGGTATCTATAACTTTCTTAACTTCTGACTGTATCGATTCTATTTCATGTATTATTTTTTCATTATCTACTTTTAATCATTCCACAAACGAAATAGTAGATTCTATTTGCATAAGTTCTTGATTTGAAAATAGTTGTAGATCATGTTTTAGTTTGGGAATTATGTCGTTGAGAAACAATGCAATATTACAAGAAACGTTTTCATAAAAATATAAATTTTCTTTAAGTCACTGCTTAGTTGATGGTATTTCTTTTAAAAGTTGTTCAACTTGTTTCATTCACTGATCTAAATCACTTGATGAGATTATTGGAATAGAGGGGAAAGTTTTATTAAAAACATCTGATGCTCAAACATGTTTTTCAAATGTCTTTTTGAGTAGTGAGTAGGTATCAGTATATGATTTGAAATCAATTGGTTCAATAGTGTTTTTTCATTTTAGTTGTCAATCCATATACGAAAGGAATAGTTCGAATATCTTATCTGAAAATTCAATTTTTTCTCTTTTGCCATTTGCCACTGGAACAAAACAACTTTCTATGATTTCATTTTCGTTAAAAAAGAACTTTTTTTGAATATAATTTTTTTGTGTAGAAGTGAATCAGAATGAATTTGCTTTTTTTAGAATATCAAGTTTAAAAGCTTGCTGTTGTTTAAATAGGGGGTAAAAACGTCTTAAATTTTTATATACTTCAGTTTTAGCATCAAGTGATGGGTTTGTGAAATCTTCAGAAGTAAGTAAAAAATTTCTAAAATATGATTTATTTTTGAAACGTTTATGAGTCGCATAGAATTCTGTATCAATTAATTCTCTGTCAAGAAAATTTGAAAAAATAAAATTGTCATGATTAGGGCTGTCGAAATCTTGTAGTTCTTGGAAAAGTAATCTTTTTGTTTTTCAAATAAGGGGATTGTTTATATATTTTTTTAATAGTTCAGCGTATTTTAAATCAATAAAATAGTATATATCATCAAAAACTTGACCAATGTTATTTGCTTCGCGAAGTATAAGAGCTCCATTTTCATCTTTTTCAAACAGACCATCTTTGATTTCTTGATAGACTTCATCATAAGAACTGTCATTTTTATTTTTTTTAAAAATGAAATATAATCCAACTACTTCTTTTAAAAATAATGATATTTTTTGGTAATCACCTCTAAATTCAGATTTTACTTGTAGATGTGATTTGAGTGAATGATCTCTTTTTAAATAGTAATAATGGTAAAAAAGTACTGAAAATAGATCAGTATCTGGAGTCATTATTTTTTCTGTTTCTCACTCAGCTAATTTTTCAGTATCTTTCTTTTTTGTTTTTCTTTCATATCGATCT
>CALLUT010000161.1 GCA_938010495.1 Candidatus Absconditabacterales bacterium | reverse complement strand
TCATGCAGGAAATATGAAATATAATGATTGAACAATTATTAATAGTAATCAAGTCATTAGTTGATTTTAAAATAATTATAAAGTTTTTGTAACCCAGTAATGCTGTGTATAAAAAGTATTACGGTAAAAAGTATTAACGTATATTCTAAAACTGCTCCTAGCGTAAACGTAATTATTATATATACAAACAATCTTGGTCTTAACACTAATCAATAAGGATTATTAATTTTTCATAATATTAATCAACAAGCTATAACAATAGTATAAAATACCGTATACAAAAGAACTAACTGGGGTGATATAGTTGAAAAGTAAAGTATAAACAATGAACTCGTTGTAATTCAAACATGATCCATAATTATATCAAGAAATGTTCATTCTTCGCTCGTCATATTTAGTTCTCTTGCAACAGTTCAATCTAGTCAATCAATAAAGAGTTGTGCCCATATTGAACATATAAACCAAATAGGATTAGAAAAATGTACTGAAAGAACAAGTCATATAACACATATAATTCATCAAAAAAATGTTAATCAATTGGGTGTGATTCCTGTTGTTTCACATAATTTTACTAAGGGTGAAAGGGCTATTCATTTATATTTTTGAAACAAGTTCATTCGTTTCATTTCATGTTTTCAATAGACTCAATGTGTTTTATTTTTTTTGTTCATGGAGAAACTCTGGTTATTTAAAATATGTAGAATCAATTTTATATAATCATGATGTTTTCAGTATTCTTTCTCAAAAAATAATAACTGAATTTCTTAACATATACCACCAAACATTTACTCTATCTGTTGTAATATGAAATGATCTTTCAATTGATGGATCAAGTAAACTTTCTCGTAGTTGTTCTTTGTTTTTATTTTGTATTTGTAATACTGTATAATCACCTAAATCATAGGGGTTATGAGCATCACTTCATCATACTACAACGGTATCTTTAGCATAATATTTTTCTGGTACGTTCTCAATTTTTTCAAATTTCTCTATCATTTTTTTTGTAATTCGAAGATTCTTGAAAATAGATTTTTCAAGTTTTTGTCTCATTGTAATAAATGCAGCATTTTGTTTTTCTATAAATCCTAACTTTTTTGCAGATTCAAGAACTTTTTCTTCTGGGAAATGTTTAACAACACCAGTGTCTGATAATATAAATGGATGAGTAACAATTCATTGTAGTTTTGGATCATTGTTTATGTATTCAACTAACTGATCAAATGTTAATTTTTGTGGAGTCATAATTTCCTGACATGTATATACATGTGTATCTTTAGAAAAAATTAACATATCAATTCATTCTTTAGAAAGTGCTTCCACTCAAGGTATCAAATATGTTTTTGCTTCCGCTGGCCTATTTGCTTCAAGTATCTTGTAAGATAATGCTGGACGCTTAAAAACATGTTCTGTGACTATAATTGCATCTAGGTCTCGTTTTTGTATTTCTCACCATATTTTTGCAGATTGCCTCTTTGTTCAAAGATTTTCTGGTAATCGGAAAAAGAAATTTGGATGAAAATGTGTGTCTATTTTTATCATGTGATTTATTGCTTCATTCTTTTCTTAAAGAAAACTGCTAGTCATATTGAAACTGCATAGAGAACAATCGCTAGAGTTAGATACGATCAGTTTAGTGAAATTTCATTAAAATTAAAGGTCTGAATATTTTCAATGCTTGCTCAAAATAATACAAATGTTACAAGTCATGGCATGATTCAAAGTAGCGTTCATAGAGCGTATTTTTTCCATGTTACCTGCAGTATTCCACATGCATAATTAACTAAATCAAACGGTAACGGAATAATTCTTAACATCAACACTGACATAAATTCATTTCATGAAAGTCTTTCTTTTACATTTGCAAAAACTCATTGAGATCATGGTTTTATAATTCCTTTTCATAATTTCGATCATATATAATACGCAAAGTTCGCACTTGCATTCTCTCAAAATATTGTGTATATAACTCATCGAATTGGTCAAAATATTACTCAAGATAATAATGTTAGTATTGAGGCAGGAAAAAGAATTACAGGTCTAATTGCATATATCAATATATATAATAGAGGTCATCGAGTTGTTCATGTTACAAAATCATAGAGAGATCTTCAAATATCTGCATTACTTACTCCATAAGTCTTTTTGTATCGCATATAAATAAGACCAACAGTTGTCCATAAAAATAGTGCAAAAAGTTTAAACATATTTAGCTTTAACCAATATCATATTTCTCTTTTAAAGTTAGTTAATGTCTCAACTACAAATCCTTGAGCTACTTTCTTTATTACTCTACCTTTGGTTGGATAAGCATGCACTGTACTCATAATTTTATATGCTGATAATCACTCATCTTTTGCTTGTGTAAGCAAAGGTAGCATAGTTCATGCTTTCGGTGAAACGATAGTCGCTCATAAGATTTTTCCTCGTATCCTACTAAAATGAATTTTCACAAATCATTGTTGCTCATCGTTTAAGAAACTTCTATCATCATTATTAAAGTATTCTGTTATAGTTACTGAATCGTCGTCGAGTCATGCTTTGACGAGTTCTTGTTTTGTCATTCATATTCTTGAGACTTCAGTTGTTGTATACATGCTCATAGGAAGCGTTTGATTTCTTACAGATTTTTTGAACCAAGGAACGAGTATATTTCTTACTACTCAGCGCGCTTCATGATCTGCCCAATGAGTAAATTTAGGATTTTCAGCAACACAGTCACCTACAGCAAAGACATTTTTATTGCTTGTTACGTTATATTTATTTACTTCGATTCATTTGTTTGAAAATTTTATTCATGCATTATCTAATCATATTCACTTCGTTGTGCTAATTCTTCAAATAGAAAGAAGTGCATAATCATATGGTACCGTATGTTCTTTTCAGTCTATATCTAGTAATAAGTCTTTTCCTGAACCACGTGTTATAGTCGTATTATAGAGTATAGTTACTCAAGCTTTTACTAACTGATCATGGATTACTTGGGATGCTTCTGGTTCTTCATTCTTAATTAGTCTATCTCATCTATTTAATAGCGTTACATTTACTCACAGGTGTGCAAATGCTTCACCAAGTTCACATCAAATATATCATCATCCCACAACAACAAGATTTTTGATCTCAGTATCTATTTCAAAAATTTCTTCGTTTGTAAGTAATTTATCTTTTGGTATTCACTCTATTTCTATAGTACGAGCATGAGATCATGTTGAGATAATTGCTTTCTTAAACGTGATTTCGGTATGATCATCTATGATAATAGTGTTTTTGTTTTTGAATGTCCCACGTCATGCAAAGACGTCAATTCAAAATTTTTCTTTCATTTGTTCCCAGCTCTCCTCATCCAAGAAATGTTGTCTTTTTTCTCTCACAAGCTCTAAAGCTTTTTTAATTCATAGTTCTGGTTTTTCCATTCAGTAATGAATAAGAGCTTTTGATGGGACACATCAAAAATTTGTACAATCACCTCACATAGGTCATTTTTCTATAAGAGCAACTTTTTTTCATACTTTCGAAAGTCATATACTGGCGGTAAGTCCTCCAGCTCATGCTCATATAACTACAATATCATAGTGTTCTGTTTTCATCTGTTGGTCTTTACATAGAACTAAATGTAACTATTCTATTGCTAAATACCTAATCCCTTACAAAAAAAATTTGGTACCTAATTTTGATTATATGACTTATACACACTACGAGCACGATACCAAGTCAATTTTTCTCATAAATATGATTGATGAATTGACTAAACCTTGGAGTGAGTTAGTAAAGAAATGACTAACTAAGTTTTTGCGTGAATGAAAAAATATAGCTATCTTAGTTAATAAAAAATGATATGCGTCATGAACATTGTGTAATGATTGTTGATTTATTCCTCGTTGCAAAAATTGTGATGTTGCTATAGCGATACATGAAGATGTTCATTGATGAAAAATATGATTGTGCCATATCTGCAGGATGCAGTACACAGCTGATGCTGTATGTACAAATTGTTGATGAACAGATACAACAACATATGGATTATGAACTCAGCAAGTTGCTCAACGGATCAAAGAAACTTATAACGTAGAGGCACTAGTTCTAGAAAACTCTTCCGCAAATTCATTAAATAAAAGTGAGAAAATGTTAGCTGAAGTATCACAAGCTCGTGTAGTTGTTTGAACAACGCTATTAATTCAACCAATTACATGATGGTCGCCAGATGCTTTCATTGTACTCAATGCAGATATATGATTGAACGTTCCTGATTTTCAAGCACATTGGAATAATTTTAGTTTATTGTATGATTGTTTCACAAAATTGAATGCTTCCACCTTTCTTGTACAAACTTATAATTCTGAAGCGCCAAGTATTACCCATGCATGTAATTTGGATTTAGAATGAATGAAAAAACATGAATTAGCATATAGAGAACAATACAAATACCCTCCTTATAATGAAATGTGTGTCCTTCTTTATAAAAATGAAATCGAAGAAAAACTATTTACTACCACCAATAAATTATTTCAGGAACTCCTCTATATAAAGGAACAATATGAAATGAATGACTTAGAAATATATACAACTCCTCCTATGATTTATAAAATGTATGGAAAATACCGTTATTCAATTATTTTGAAATGATCACAAGTAAGACAATTTATGGATATCGCTTACTCAAAACTTAAAATTGCTACAAGGTGATTTAAAGTTGATTGGGAACCACAACAATTATTATAATCCATGATAAAGTTCTCTTGCAAACAACGTCTCTTCTCATATTTTTACCTATGTTTACTTAAAGAAACCCTATGTCTAAAAAAATAATCGTAACATGATGATCCCCTTTGAGAGGGTGTATTAGAATATGATGAGCAAAAAATGCTTCATATAAATTAATGATTGCTTCATTGCTTTGAACAAAAGAATCAAGATTACTCAATGTTCCTTGAATCAATGATGTAGATCTTGTACAAGAATGCATCAGGCTATTATGATGAGATGCTGAGCATATTTGAAATAAAACATATATTATTGATCCTAATATCAAAACATCAACTATTCCAGCTGAGTTTGGTCCTAAGTCTAGAGCTTCACATCTTTTTATCGCTCCTCTTCTTGCTAAACATGGTACTGTTACTGTACCGATGCCATGATGAGACAAACTATGAAAAAGACCTCTTGATAGAACTATGGATGGTTTAGAAGCTATGTGAGCTACATGGAAAATGGAAAATGATATGGTTACTGTATCAGCTCCAAATTGATTAACATGAACAACATATCGTTTTGCAAAAAATAGTCACACATGAACTGAAGTATTAATGATGGCTGCAACTTTGGCTAAATGAACTACTATCTTGGAAAATGCTGCGCTAGAACCAGAAATTGATGATATGATAGATTTTCTCAATAAAATGTGAGCAAAAATTAGAAGAAGAGCGTTTAGAACTATAGAGATAGTATGAGTTGATAAACTTGATTGAGCAATTCACTCTGTAATACCAGATAGAAATGTGGCAGTAACCTATGCTTGTGCTGCTATTATTTCAAAATGAGACGTAATTATAGAAAATGCACGTCATCAAGATCTTACTGCATTCTTAGAAAAATTAGATGAGGCATGAGGATGATATGAAATTTGAGATCGATGAATTAGATTCTTTTGGAAATGACCATTAAGAGCTACTGATGTTGAAACAAAACCAGAACCTTGATTTATGACTGATCGACATGCGATTCGAGCTGTACTTATGTGTACTGCAGAATGAACATCGATAATCCATGAAACCATCTATCCAAGTAGGTTTACTCACTATGTAAAAATTCTAAAAACTATGTGAGCGACATTTGAAACATTTGACCCACAAGTAGAGAACCCAGAAAAAGTGTATAACTTTAACTGGGAACCTGACATTCATACGTGAGGACATTTTGCTATTAAAATTCATGGACCTGTATCATTTACATGAGGGGAATTCTATCTTGATGACCTCAGAG
>CALLUT010000160.1 GCA_938010495.1 Candidatus Absconditabacterales bacterium | reverse complement strand
ATGATAAAAGTAGAAAGAGAAATAATGCAAGAGATACTTCCTCGATCAGTTCTCACTCAAATAAAAGAGTGACATGATTTGATAGAAGTTAACTGTAGTGATTTATTTAGAAAGTTCAAAGCTGGTTTGACAGATCTGTGTAGTTTCGTTACAATTAGGATATTTTAGCGTATATATATTACTATGAAGTCAAATCCATATGTGTTTCTTTTCAAAAAAATGGTACAGTATGTGCCACAAATACGCACAGTCTATCAGGTCATGTGATGTTTGTTGACGTCAAAACTTATCTGGTTGATAGAACCATATGTACTCTGAAAGATGATAAATTATGTACAACTTGAGTGACTTGATGCTCGATCAACAATCGTCTTTTTGATTTTACTATATGGATCTCTTAATTTTTTTGGGTGGATATTTCATGGAGTATGACGTGTCTGGGAGGAAGAAATGAAATTTCATGTTGCGCAAAGATATATACAAGATATGTTTCATAAAGTAGCTTCATTGCCGATGAAACGACAAGCTGACAACCATTCTGGGAAGACAATTGATAAGATAAATAAGGCGATGTATGGTTTGAGGGAGTTTTCCTGAAGCAATTTTATGTATCTTGATACCTGTGTGCAGAGTGTCTGATCTCTAATTTCTGTCTCGCTTATACGATGGCCAGCGTGAGTAATGTTATTTCTCATTAGTTGTTGTACGTTTTGGATTGTCTGGAAGTATGATCAGAAAATTGTTCCCTTGATCAAACAGAAAAATGAAAAGGAACATCTCGTGATGAGTACGCTTTTTGATTTCTTTTCTAATATAAAAACAATTATTACCCTGAGATTTGAAGCATCAGCATTGGTAACGGTGAAGGAGACGATTGAACAAGTATTTCCTACGTATGCTCGTTATATAAGAATAAATGAATGGAAATGGTTTAGTGTGGATATGATGATCTCATTGGCGATTATGTTGGTGATGTGAACGTACCTATGGACTGAGTTATCTACAAGCTGAACGGTCTTGTTGTGAACGTTGACGATGTTGATCCAGTATACGAGAAGAATGGATGATGCGTTTCGTAATTTTGCACGACAGTATTCTTGACTGGTAAAGAAACAAGCAGATATGGAATCGGTCGATGGTATCGAGCAAGAATTTGCTAAACGTGCACCTTCATATGAAGTAGATCTTTTGCATGGATGGAAGCATATACATATAGATGATCTTTCATTTTCATATGAGAACGTGATCTCTTCTGATGCTCCTGATGCAAATACTGAACATATATATAAGAAGAATGTCCTCTCGTGAGTGTCTATTGATCTTGTTCCTTCAAGAAAAATTGCGTTGGTATGAGAGAGTGGTAGTGGAAAGAGTACTATGATGAGTTTGTTGAGGTGATTGTACGATGTAGATTATGTAAAGATGATGATTGATCAAAAGTGGTATGATGACCTCCATCCTCTTGCTCATATTACTTCATTGATTCCACAAGAGCCAGAAATATTTGAGAATACGATTAGATATAATGTGACGATGTGACTTGATCTGGATGATGATCTAGTGATGAAGTATATACACATGGCACGTTTTTGAGAAACGTTGGCCTGATTGCCTCATTGACTCGATACAGATATCAAAGAGAAGTGAGTAAATCTATCATGAGGTCAGAAGCAAAGACTCGCGCTTGCTCGTGGACTTGTGATGGCAAGAGAAAGTGATATCATGCTGTTGGATGAGTCGACCAGTAGTGTCGATCCAATCAATGAGAGAAGATCTATCAATCGATTTTTGAGCATTTTACTGATCAGTGTATTGTTGCTTCTATTCATAAACTTCATCTCCTGGAATTGTTTGACGAAATATATGTGTTGGATGCAGGAAAGGTGATTGAGCAGTGATCGTTTGGAGAACTTATTAATCAGTGATGAGCATTTGCAAAGATGTGGGAGGAATATGAGAGGGGAGAAGATAGATTGCAGAATACAGAGAAAAGATAAAAGAGTATATCTATGGCAAAAAAATCGTAATCTTCTATCTGGAGTCTTTTTTCTTTTATCTTCTTACTAAAATTATGATTACTAGATGTAGAATATGATGTCCAAGTAGAAAAGAAACTACTGATCTATCAAAATCTCTTGTAGAAAAGAAACTTGTTGCATGAACGATGATTACGTCATGACTTTGTCATTATTGGCGAGAAGGAGAGATTGTAGAGAAGGTCTATTGGGATGTATCTTGACTTACTACTGATTCTTTGCATGATGCTCTGGTAGAGTATGTTCTCTCAGTACATAGTGATACGTGTACAGTGATGTCGTTTACAGAAGTACAGACGTGTGAGTGAATGGAAACATGGGTTAGAGAGAGTATTCTTTAGAGTATTGCAGAAACATGATGAAATTATTAAAGAATGTTGGAGGTACAGAGTAGATTATAGTTTTGCTTGCAATTCATCTATAACTTCGCTATATACAATATATGAAAAATATTACTGTAAAAACTGTTCAATTTCTTCTGCTTCTTTGATGTTTCTGAGAAGTTTTTGAGTAAATAGACAGTTCTTGTTCTATATCTTGATTTCTTCTCTCATAGTAGAGGAGATTTTTTTTATCTTATTTTTGTGCTAGTAGGTATTATGACAACAGAATGAAGAAAGACAAAAAAGATTCACATTTTCGATACAACGCTAAGAGACGGGCAGCAATCTCCTGGAGCTGCGATGAGCTTAGAGGATAATGTTACGTATGCTCAGTTGGCTAAAAAACTTAATATTGATGTCTTAGAAGCATGATTTCCCAGTGCATCACAGTATGAGTTTGATAGAGTGCAGAAGATAAT
>CALLUT010000159.1 GCA_938010495.1 Candidatus Absconditabacterales bacterium | reverse complement strand
CCATATACGTATCTGTGGAGTACAGGAGACACTACAGCACAAATTAATAATTTGAAAGCTGGAGAATATTTTGTAACTGTTACAGATGAGTTTGGTTGTTTCGAGTCTGAAACAATGGAACTCTTTGAGCCCGAACTTCTTGAAGCAACAATTATCGATGTCAACGGTGTTGACTTTGATATTGAAATTCTTGGAGGTACTATGCCGTATGATACTGTTACAACAGTTGATGGTAACATGAGAATACTTGAAGTAACTGACTTTAATGGTTGTGTTGCAATGGATAGTATTATGTTTACATCTACTGTTGATGACATTAATGACTTAGCTTACAAGATCTATCCAAATCCTGTAAGTGAGATACTAAATGTAGAAATTGACTATAATGGTGACTATCAAGTTGCTTTAGTTAATTCAATTGGTCAGGTTGTAAAACTTGGTAATAATCTTACTCAAATTGACGTTAGTCAGTTTGATGCTGGATTCTATTACTTGCAGCTAAGGTTTAAAAGCCAAGGCAACCAAGTTCAATCAAAACCAATTATGATTGCTAGATAGATTATGATCTATCTTTATAATGACTGTATGAGAATCGTTATCCCCGATTCTCAATGAATATGAAGTGAAGATTTTGAGTATAGCTGTAGGTTCCTTGCCTACAGCTATTTTTTTATTGAAAAAATATGTCAAGCAAAGATGCTATATTTATTTGTATTTTTTGAGCTACGTGTATAATTAGTGTATAATTAGTGTAAATAAATTGTATAATTTACTCTATTATTATGTAAATGAAATTGTTAGAACGATTGAAGGAAAGTAGACATCTAAGCCATATACTATGAATATTTGCTGTCGTTGCAGTCTTATGAACACTCGTTTTTTGAATTTTTTCATGACCTATCACTGATCAATGAGTTTTCAAGGCAGAACAAGGATATGCATCATGATGACGGGATTTGCGTATTAACAAAGCATTACAATGATCTTCTAATATTTTCAACTGAGATACTATAACGATTTGATTAACAATTCTTAACCATGATGATTGAGCTGATGTAATTGCTGAATTTATTGTTCGTGATACACTTCCAGCTTGAATGGCTTATGCTAATGCATGGACTTCAAGTATTCCATGATCTACAGTGAGCGATCCGGTATATGATCCAGTAACATGAATTATAGAATGGTCTGTATTACCATTGTTTGCTGATGAATCAGTTACAATTACGTATGATGTTTTAGTATCACAAGTATGACCTCTTAAAAATTATGCAGAAGTAATTCCTGATGTATCTCTTCCAGCAGAAGATGTACCTTATGTATTATGAGCATGTTCTAGTTGATTTAATCCACTAAATGATAATGAATATGCGGTTTCTTGAACAAATAATATTGATTGTGAAACAATAGTTGTACAGTCTGATTGAGAAGATTGATTATGTTGAAGCGATCATTTGCAATCATTTTATTTGCCAAATGAACCACAAAATTTATGTGCTGTTTGAACAAACACTGTTCCTCAGTATACACAAGATCATTGATGGGTCCGAAGTTGCATATGAAATAATTGATGAGATGTAGTTCCATGTGATGCTTGAGAAAGATTCTGTTGAGATACTTTTTTCCAACCAAATGATTGAGAATGATGTGAAGATTGAAATAAATTAAGTTGAGACTGATGTTCTAGTACATGTGAAATTGAGTGATGTACAGATCCTAATGCATATAATTTTGATGGATCTGCACAAGTTGATAATTGAACATGTAGATATTGTTGAGATTCTCTAGTAGAAACCATTGAGTGAGAACAATGTGATGATGGTACTATAAATAACACTTGAACATGTACCCCTACTTATAATAATTCATGTACTTCATGTACTTCAGTTTGTGAAATTGCTACATTTTTGTGATGAATATGTTGAGATTGAGTTATTCAAGGACCTGAAGTATGTGATGATGGAAACAACCTGTGAAGCGACTGATGTTCTCAAGATTGTACTTCAATTGATGCTTGATGGTCTTGTCCCACTGAGGGACAATCTTGTGTTGATGATAACGAGTGTGTTTGAGAATGAACATGAAACACCTGTCATGCACAAGCGCAATGTACAAATGAACCATGAACATTTAGCTGTGCTTGTAATACGTGATTTATGTGAAATGGTGAAACATGTATAGATATAAATGAATGTAACTCATGAGCTCATTCTTGTAGTGATAATGCTTTATGTACAAATATTCCATGATGATTTACTTGTGAATGTGAAGCTTGATATTCATGAGATTGAGAAACATGTGTTGATGATAATGAATGTAATTGAGAATGAATATGACATACTTGTCACGCACAAGCACAATGTACAAATGAACCTGGAACATATAGTTGTACATGTAATGCATGATTTGTATGAAGTTGAGTAAGTTGTATTGATATTAATGAATGTAATGCTTGAACTGATTCATGTAGTGATAACGCATTGTGTATAAATGAACCATGATGATTTAGTTGTGAATGTGAAACTTGATATTCATGAGACTGAGAATCCTGTGCTGATATAGATGAATGTGCTACCTGAACAGATAGTTGTTCTGAGTATGCTCAGTGTGAAAATACTGCCGGACTTTATACTTGTTCTTGCGACTCATGATATTCATGAGATTGATTTACTTGTGAATCAACATGTTGAGATTGAATTGTCGCTTGAAATGAAATTTGTGATGATTGAAACACTGAAAATTTGGATGGGTGTTCAAATGAATGTATACGGGAAATTCCTACATGCGATCTTACTTGATTAAATCCAAAGAGTTGATTACTTCCATTGACGATTGCTTGATCTATTCAGCATTCTCCTTGGGCTTCTATTCAGTCAATAGAACGATGAAACGGTGATAGTGCAAACAGCACTTCGCCAGCAATAAACTATACCTATAACACTGTATGAGCATTTGATCTTGTTGTTACAGTGGTTCATGAAGATAACTGATCTATTACAGAAACGTGTACTGAAGCTATACAGGCAGCAACTATATGTGGAAATAACTCTCAAGAGCCTTGAGAATGATGTGATGATTGAGCGAACAACGGTATCGTTTGTAATCCATGATACTGAGATTCTTGTTCGTATTGTTCTATGCAGTGTGAAATCGAAACAATCCAATGAGGAAGTTGTTGAGACTGAATTATACAATCTGATGAACAAGAAATTTGTGATGATTGAAAAAATACTTGAACGTGTATTCCAGAATATGAATGATCGTGTCAGGCTTGTACTACCAGTTGTAGCAGTATCTTAATAGAGTGATGAGTTTGTTGAGATTGAGTTGTCCAATGACCAGAAGAATGCGATGATGCAAATAATAATGAAGAGGATGATTGTGATTCTTCATGTAATGAAATCAATAATTTTTGATGAGTATCATCATCAATCACTCAATGAAATTTCATAGTCCCAGAACGTTTGATCCCATCAAGAAAAACAGCTGATTATCAGCCTGTTGTTCCTGTAGTAGAGCATTCTGCTGCATCTGAAAATGAAGAAGAAGCAGTCATTACAGAAGATGAAGAACGTATGAATGAACTTAAGAAAGCTTTAGTAGAAGTAATGAAAGAAAGGAAAGTAGCTCAAAATTCAAAGATAATAAAAGTCGAAGAACTTAAAAATATAACTCCAGTTCTAATAGAAACAGAAGTTCTGCCAGCTCCAATTGAACATTATGTTGCTGAAGAAAATAACGAACAAAAACGAGAAGTAACAGATACTTCTATTGAGAGATTGGTGGAAGCGCTTACTCAATTTAGAAAAGATAACCAATAAAAATTAAAGCATACTGTCTAATGCATTGAGCACTTCGATAGTAATTTCTATGTTTCTAAGAGCTTTTGATCATTGAATAAATGATGATGTCGCCAATGTATTAAGTAATTTATCCTTCATGCTAGTAATTTTTTCAATTAACAGTCAGATTCTTACTTCTTTATCTGTTCAAGAATACGCAGCAAGATAGTTATTTAGTTTGGTTTCTATAAAACTCAAGAGTGTATCATTTAAATACTTATATGTATATTGCGTACATTTTGCTCTTTGTTGAGTGAAACATGCTTTTTTTGTACATATAGTAGGTTTTCAATTTTCCACTGAACAATTATTGCATCAATCATACCATGAGATACATGAAGCATCTATTCATTCTTGTATCTGTTGGCACTCTCAGCGATAGTCAATTTCTATATCATCTCATTTACATCAAAGTACACAGTCGTTTGAATATGTATTTCAGTCTGTTCAACACACAGGATCGTATTGCATAGTACACATACATAATTCCTCTTCTTGCTCTTGAATAAGATATGGGCAAGCGCTACATAATCAGTCTGAAAGTTGATTTTCACTGTTAGTAATTACCTTATATGATTTTCCAATATCCATATCTATACAACTTCCTCCCCAAGTACAATTGATTCATGTTACATTTTTTGTAACAGTTATTTCAGATCAAATATTTCAAGCATGAACTTCATCTACTTTGAAAGTAAATGTATGTGTTCATAATGTGGAAGAATCAGTTGATCATCAAAATCATTCACAGTATTCAGCTTCAGTAGTATCTTCTATGTATATTTTATCTATTAATTCTCCTGTAAACATAAATTCTGCATCTTCTGCCATTTCTTCAAACGTTGGAAATCAGGCACACGAAAGTGCAAATGTTGAAGATCAAAATCAAAAAATAAATAATGCGCTTCATAAAGTAAGTAGTAATTTTTTCATGGATTACGTACAATTATAAACAATAAAACTATAATCCCTTAGCTGATTTTTTCAACCATTTATATGAAATTCAAATTAGGAGAAGTGTAAGAAAAAATCATTGTAAAATCCATAACCATAAAGTATCAACAGATCATACAAATATATCTTTTGGCATAAAGAGAACAAAATCTATGAGTAAGAACCATAATACTATGTAAGCTAATTTGTTGACACGGAGCATAATATCATTCTTCCAAGCAACAAATACTGCTCAGAGTACAAAAAGCAATTCTAATATTCATTGAGCTATGAGTCATCAAATAAGTTGATGACTTTTTACCAAGGGAACAGCTATTGCCAATCATATGATCACTCAAAAGAGATTGATTCATAATAAGGCGTTTTGGTGTCAGGTGCTAACGAAAAGATAATTGTGGACTTGTTTTACAAAACTCAGTGTAAGAATTACTCAAAGCCAAGGAAGTAGGAACTCTGATCAAATATGTCATGGTCATGTTAGGTATTCTACTCATCAAATAAAGTTAATAAGGTGAGGTCCAAATAGGAAGAAAAGAACAACTATAAGCGCACCAATCCAAGTAACCAAAAAACATAAATGACCAAAGTGTGTACGTTTTTCTTCATCAGTACTTGCTGATACTTTATGGATAAGACTGTTTCATAATGCTGATGGAACTATTAGAAGTATTTCTACTAATCACAATGCTAGAGCCCATACTCATACAAATGTATATCATTCAGTAGTCGGATATATTCGAGAGAGGAGTAACAATATAATCAACGTATGGAAGCTACTAAGGTAGTAAGCAAATCAATATTTCCAATTTGATCATATAATGTTTTTTGTAAATTCCCAATCTCGATCTCGTTGAAGTGAAAGATATTTTTTCCCTTGTCGCCAAACATAAATTCATTGTACTATTCAGCTAAGTAGTACTGAAGAAAGAATTAGTATAAAGGCTATGCGACTAACTCAAGATCAAGCTACTAATGGATAAAGAACAAAAATTACAGCACACAATAATCATATTTGAGCAACTCTCGCTAGTATAAGTCATATACTCAGTTGCTCCATTTTCCAAAAAAGTTGTAGTGGAATTTGTAAAATACCAGCTCACATAAAGCTGGCCGAAAATGCCATCCCAAGAGGAAGTCATCGAACTAAGAAAGGATTTGAAGTATAGGCAGGAATTAAATATGCTACAACAAGTGCTAATGTATAGACTAATACTATCATCATTACTCTCGTGGAGACAAATTTCCCATATGTAGAACGAAGAGTATCTAGGGATTTTTCTTTAACAGCTCATAGTTGCTTGAGAGCAATAACATATAATCAGAAGTCTGCAAACGCGGACCATATTGCAAAATATTTTAATATGGTTGAATAATCTCCAAATCTCAACGGTCATAAGTAAGGGGTAATCAATTTAATTACCACAAATCATCATAAGGCGCTTGCGACTCTTCATAGGATTTGCCAGAATGCATCTTTGATTACTAAATTCATGAGAGTATGTTATGAAGTAAGAGATATTACTTTTTAAGGAATTCATCTACTTTCTTTTCTATTTGCTCTTTAGTGAGTTGTTCCTTTTTTGGAGTAGTTTTGATTTTTGTAGGTTTTGTCTTTTTTGAAGCAAGTTTTTTAACTGTCTTTTTATGATTTGCCGAGAATAATTTTATGTTTTCGTCAATTTTTTTAGGATCATCCATCATTGCCAGAAACTCTTCCTTAGTGATATATTCTTTTTCTAAAAGAAGTGCTGCCATTTTCTCTATTAGTTTTTTATTTTTCTTAAGGAGTGATAGAGCTTTTTTGTATGATTTTTCTACAAGTCCTTTGATTTTGTTGTCTGCGAGCTGTGCAGTCTTTTCACTGAACGGTTTGAAGTATGTACTACTTTTTTCTTTGTCTAGTCGGATAAGTGTTCAAAGTTCTTCATCCATTCAGTATTTTAGAATCATATTTGATGCTATTTTGGTCACTTTTTCAAAGTCGTTTGATGCTCATGTAGTTATTTCATCTTTACCGAAGAATATCTCTTCAGCAGCTCTTCATCAAAGCAGGGTCACCATTTCATCCATAAATTTGGCTTTCGAATGAAGATAACTATCTTCTTCTGGCATCATCCATGTAACTCATAATGCCATACCTCTAGATACAATAGATATCTTCTCTACTGGATCTGCATTTGGTAATAAGTAAGCAGTTACCGCATGTCATAATTCATGGTATGTAACAATGTTTCTTTCTTTTTCTTTGAGGGTTTTGATTCTTTTTTCTGGACCCATTACGATTTTTTCTAGTGCATAATCTAGATCTTCCATTGTTATTTTCTTTCTGTTGTCTTTTGCAATCTTAAGCGCAGCTTCATTGAGTATGTTAGCTAAATCAGCTCACACGAATCAACTTGTGCGTCTAGCAAGAGCATCAAGATCTGCATTTGCTCATAGTTGTTTTCCTCTGGCATGTATTTCTAGAATTAATTTTCTTTCATCAAGTGTTGGATTCCCAACCATAATTTTCCTATCAAATCTTCCTGATCTTAGGAGAGCATTATCTAAGACATCAGGTCTATTTGTTGCAGCAATTACAATTACGTTACTATTTGTATCAAATCCGTCCATTTCCGTGAGGATTTGATTAAGTGTTTGTTCTTGTTCTTGGTGTCACCCAGTATGTCATCATCATCTCTTTCTCCCAATAGTGTCAATTTCATCAATGAAAATAATAGAGGGAGAAGCAGCTTTTGCTTTCTTAAAGAGTTCTCTAACTTTAGCGGCTCACATCCCAACTAGCATTTCCATAAACTCAGATCATGATGCAGAGAAAAATGGTACTCAAGCTTCTCAAGCTACAGCTTTTGCAAGGAGAGTCTTTCAAGAACCTGGAGGTCATCGTAGGAGTACTCATCTCGGAATTTTAGCTCATACTTTTTGGTATTTCTTTGGATTCTTTAAGAAATCCACTACTTCGATTAATTCATCTTTCACTTCATCCATTCATGCTACATCTGTGAACTTCGTTTTGATATCTTTATTTGTTCTTAGTTGTCATGCTTTAATACCAAATCATGGCATACCTCATCATTTAGGTCCGAAGAACTTAAATGCCAAGAGTAATATCAATATGAAGAAGATCAAAGGAAGGATTTGTTCAAGGAAAAGTTTTGCAAACATTCATTGTTCATCAAATTGAACATCGACTATAGTTGAACCCGTAAGTGCAATACCTAGTTCTGGAAGGGATGTGTCAGCTGGTTTATTTGTTTTATATACAGTGTATAATTTATCAGCTTTAGGTTGCATAAATCATGATGCTGTATCTTGACCAGTATAGAGAGTATATCACTCTAACTTTACAACGTCTTTTAAGATGATTTGTTCAAATTCCTGGTTTGAATAACGTTTTAGGAATTCATTTAAATCTACTTCTTCAGAGGTTTTACTAACGAGCGTAGCATCTCATCACTGGTTCATCAATGTTGCATCTTTTACAAACCACAATCACATGGTAATAAATAGAGCAGCGATAATAAAGAAAGATAATCATTTTTTCATAAGGTCTTTTTTCAAGTATTATAAACAGTTGATGAGTATACTGGAGGGCTAAAGGAATGCAAGGTTACAGGGTAAATCCAGTTTTGCAACACGTCTAAAAATCGTTATACTATACATAGATTTACATACTACTATATACTAATGAGTGAAGAGTTAGGAGGATTGGATGATATTGGATGATGAGAGTGATGAAGAGAAGTCTCTGAAGCAGAACTTACGCGTGTTCGTGAAACAGCAAAAAAAGCCGCTGCTGCAGGACAAAAGAAAAATCAGCAAGCTCAACGAGATAACCAAAATGCTAAATTGTTATCTCTACTTTTGAAATATATAAATAGTGAAAAACTCCTGCATCATATTTCACATCAACTCGTTGATATGAAAATTGATCCTGTAGTAATTGTATGAGAATTTTTACCAATTCTTAAGCAGCATATTTCAATAGAAGCATTGAAACCATTGTACGATGATCTATGGAATGAAATACACGCATGTAATTGTGCTTCCGCCTTAGAAATTCTTGATTGGTATCAAATCGTGTTTAAAAGTTACGATGAGTTACAGGACATAAGTAATGAAGATAAAGTAACTTTAGTGACTGATTGGTGCACCAGTTTTGGTTATAATGAAGTTGAGGTATGAGATTGAAAGGTCATTTGAATTTCTGATTGGATTAGAAAGAACTTGTAGGTAGTACATCAGAATAATATTTGACATATTTGACTATTTGGTTATAATAGCTTATAGATTTTTATATTATTTCAAAGTAGCTATGTCATTGAATAGCAAAGAGATAAAAATTCAAAACGAAAAGAATAGAAGTGAGAAAATTGATGTTTGTATTAGTCAATGAAAAGTCCTCGCTGCTAAGCTTTTAATAGAAAATTTTTCAAAGGAAGAATCAAATATATTTGTTGATAAAAAATTGTTTGTTGAAAATAATATAACAAAAATACTGATTGCTCAAAAGCAAGTAGATGCATCTGTTGATTTGTTTTCTGATGCAGATTTGGAATCAATATTCTCTTTTGAACATAAAGAAACTCTTGTAAGTGATAGAAGTATTGAATTAAGTAAATCTGATATTTGAAACATAATGGATTTTTATTTAAAATATCATCTAGGTGGAAATGCAATAAAATATGATAAGGTTTCTTGAGGGTGAGTTACCTTAAGTATTGATAAAGAAAATGATTCTGAATCGACCTTTGTATATGAAACTACTATAACGAATTGAAAACGTAAATTCTTGTATACTTGAAAATATCTCCTCTGAACTTCTGGTGACTGATTAACTTTTGATAATAAATCAAGTAAAGTTACACAAGTAGAAGACAACCGTCGGTTTAAAATATCAGGCTGAAATTACAAGGATGAGTTGCAAATAGGTTGTATAAATTGTTGAGCAGAACTAGCAGAAGATCTATTTTCTACAGTTAAAGAACAAGCACTTAAGAATTGAATTGTAGAAGAAAATGCTATTTGGAATGGACATTCTCTTATAAATGAAAGCACTAATGAGAATCTTATTAAATTTAAAATGGCTCCATACAAAGTGTCCGATAATTCCCATGAAGAAAAAATTATAAACTCAATTCGTGATGCAGTGAAATATTCTCAACGAAATAAGCTAGATCAATTTGTTCCTAAAGTTGAACAAAATAGTCAAGTTGACGAATTTACTCAAGCAAAAGAGTACTTATATAACCAAATTTCTTCCTTGATAGAAACTTGATGAAAGGATCATATTCTCGCAATTGATATTTATGATCAGTATAATTCAGTAGAAGATTTTGATAAAGAAAAAAAGTATATTGATGAACTTGGTCTTGCTTTACAAAAAGAATGAAAAATTAAATTTTTAGTTGGAAAAGAATGAATTAAGATTTCTTTATCAGAAGAACTTATTGATGATGTTGTAACCCAAATAAAAAAAGTTGAAAGTTGAATTCATAATACTCATGAATCCTTTCTAAAGTATATGTTGGAATTACCTGCTGCGTTTGATGCAAATCAAAAAATCAGGATATGAGAATTAGATAAAGAATTTGATCAGGCTTTAGTATCTTGTAACAATGAACTTGGTAAGTTAAAAAAAACTGATTCAGATGAATTTAGAGATGATTTAGAAGAAAATGAAATTTATGAACTTCAAAGTGCGTTTTTCATGTTAAATAAAATTGAAGAATGAATTAGGAATGAAATTGATTCAATGAAATATTCATCATGAAATCAAAAAATAAGTTCTACTTCTTTAGGTTGAAACTCAGAGTGGAAGAATACTTTAAAAACTGAACTTCTACTTTTAAAGACAAACATAAAAGACTTAAAAAATAAGTATGAAACTCTAGGTGAGATATCAGATTCAGGACAAGAAGAAATTTTACAGTTACTTGACGAGGCTGATACTATAGTTGCAACTTTGCAAACTAGTATAGATTGATCCACAATGAACCCATCTCAAAATCAATTGACAGCGAGACTATCAGAAATTTTCATTGAATGTTGAAAATTAATTGATCTAGAAATAGATTCTAATTCTCATTTGAGAACAATGTGAACTCCTCTTGAAGATGATGTTTACAGTGATGAAGGTATAGATTTTAATGCTCATAATTATAGTGTAACGCCATTATGGAGTTCATTATGAGCTTATTGTAATATTACTTGATTATTAAATGAAGCAACTGGAGAATTGTACAAACTAGTTTCTGTAGAACAAAATAACCATTTATGACTTAGAGATACGGATACAGACTATGTAAAAAAACTAGAAAATATTAAAATGCTCTTAAGAGAAAATTGAATCTCAGATTACCAATGAATGGTATCCATATTTAGTGATCTAAATATGTGATCTTGAATTTTCAAAACACTTCAAGAAAAAATTGCAGAAAAAGTTTGAAATATAGTCTTTAAAGAGAATAAGGAGAATTCAATTAAAGACAGATTTGCAGTAAAATTTTTGAGTCAATTTTCATGATGAATACTCTCTGTTGAACAATTTAACTCACTGCTAAGAAATGTGGTTGAGCCAATGTTTATTGGTGTATGATCTAAAACAAAAATTGATAAGGATAAATTTGAAGGACTTATAAAAGATGTTCTTAATGACTGAATGAATCAGCATGTAAACGAAATGGAGTTTAGTGAAAATGCTTTGCTCAATCAAGTATCTGTTAGATATTTTAAAGATGATATTAGTAAAAAGCTTGCTGAATGACTTTGAATTATGGATTTTGAGGAATGATATGAAGATTATGCCTGACTTTCTGACAAACAACTTGCCACTAATCTAAAAATTGCATCAACTAAGTTTTTTAATAGTGAAAGTGAAAAATATAAAAATACTAAGAAATTTTGAAAGAAATTTGATAGTATACTTGATAAAATACGATGAGTTAGAAGATTAATCCCATGGCGTTTTGCTAAAAAGTATCAAAGAGATTTTGATATGGCTTTTTGAAAAGATGACATGGAATTACATCCTTGATTAAATATGGCTATTGAAAATCAATGAGCAGATGAGACTTGATTTAAAAAAGTATCTGTATCAAATAATATAAAAAGTTGATTGGTTGTGTCTTATGAACATGGTGGTAATTTGAGATGATCTGAAACAACTATCTCTTCTACTGATGGACGTTGAGATGATATTTTCCAAAAAATTATAGAATCAGATGATACTCACTTAACACAAAAGAAAAAACTACAACTGGCATGGTCAGTCATGGGTTGAATTTTGAAGGCTATGCAAGATCGCGTATGAGAAATATCATGAGAATATGAATGAATGAAATGAAAAGTCTATTTTGATGATACATGAAAAATTTATTCAACCTTAGATGACAAACCTTTTGTTACTTCTGAGACAATGAATCCATTGTTCAATTGAGCTGATGAGAATTCTGCTATCAGTCTTTGAATGTTTCAAATCATGTGATTATATCGTCTTTATAAATCTATAATACATCAAAAGAAAGAAAGAGTCGAAAATATTATGGATGAATGAAAATTAAAATTGAAGACAAGTGTATACTTTGAATGAAAAGAACTCAATGAATGAAATTGATTTATTGATAGTCCTCAAGTTGTATTAGATAATTGAAAACCAAAGGAAACTGATACTAGGTTCATATCATTTAATAATAATAAATTTAAAGAATGATGAGCATTCTTTATGCTTGATTCTGAAACAAAAAAATGATGAGCAATTGCTTTTTATAAAAATGAATTTATTTACCTCCATAAAGCTCCTAGAAATCCAGAAGTTGAATTACCCTCTGGTTTTGAAACAAAATGGATGTATGATAAAAGTAAAGATAAATTTTCAAACTTAAACTTACTCTTCCAAGAGAAGGATGATGTAACTAATGTTTCTGACTATATTGATGTTATGAGTAGTTATACAAAGTCTATGATAAAGAAACATTTCGCCTTAAAAGAGTTATGAGAATTAGGGCATAATCGTGAATTCTATTTTGATTATAATGATGAACTTTACTCGGTAAAATCAGCACCAAACACACCTCAAGGATATCAAATTGCAAGAATTATTGATAATGATAATGATACTTCTAGGAAATGAATTAATAAATTAGTTTTATTGAAGAAAAAGAGAGACGCTTTAGCGAAATTGATAAAAGAACGTAACTTTTCATATTGATGAAATCCAAAGGAATTTGAAAAAGAACTGAAAAGAATGGATGACTTGTTATTGAAGTGAAAAACTACAATTAGCATAAAGAAACGTTGATTCCTTAGGTATCCAACGCTCCTGAAAAAGAAACGTTACCATCATGATATTGTATGGTCTGATTATGGCTATTGAGAGTGAAAACCATTCTGATTATGAGATACAACTTTAAAAATTAAAAGAGAATCAGTATCAAATCTACCTATTATGAATGATATCGAGTTTGCATGAGCTCTAATGAAGGCAATGAGTGATTCAACTAGAAATGTTGCTAAAACAGAAATGAAGTTGTACAAACGTATGTATCACTCTATAAGATTAGCATTTAAAAAATAAAAATAAAAATATATGACACTAGAGTCTTTCGAAACTACATTCTCTTCTCATGAAGATAATAATGCAAAGTTCAATGATATACTTTCTCTAAAGGAAGAAGTTGCGAAAGGAAATGATTCATTCCCAATTTATTCTCCATCTTCCTATAAAGAACTTTTGGAGATAGTAGAAGCAGGTTCAATTACTGATAAGATTATAAATGTCGATAATTTTTCAAAGTACACTTGAGAAAATTTTTCTCAGTGGATTGAGAAAAAATACTTATTTGTTTCAGAAAAGAAAAGCGAATGAGTCCCACTTGAGGAAGAATTACTTTCGTTAATAAAGGATTCCTCATCTGCGTTTCTTATTTTACCCAACTGAGTAATACTACAAAATTACGTTCCTACACAATGAGATCCATGAGTACCTCATTACAATTGAAACGTTCTATTCTCACAAGAAGCTATTTGAGTAAAGTTTTTAACTGATTGACTTGTGACGGATGAACAGAGAAATGCCTTTGATAACTTACTTACTCCGTATCTTTCTAGTCAGTGAATAACTATTACATCTATTGTTTGAAAAAGTAATGAAACAAAGCAATTATGAATTTGAATTAATCATACTTTAGAAGGTTCAATTGAGCCATTGAATAAGATGTGAAAGAGTAGTATTCAACAACTGCATGCTACAATTCAAATAAAAAAGTTTATATGCATGAAAGAAGGATATTTTGAACAAGCTGAGTTATTGACAACGTATTCAAACATTGTTACTTCTTATATGAGTGAACAATGAATAGATCAAATAGATTGGCGTATACCACATAAGAAGGAATTAAGTAAAATAAATGAATCAATTAAATAATTTACCTTTTAAACATATCATGACTGAAAAAGTATCTTCATTGTCGAAAAAGATTTGTAATGCATTTTTTTGAACAACAAAGATATGAAAAATTTCAAGAGCAGCATTATGCACGACCTTGCTTTGCTGATTTTGACTTGGTATAAATGATTTTTCAAAACGTGTAAAAAAAGCAAAAGGAGAAGTCCCAACTGGTTTAGAAATACAAAATAAAATTGCTATTAACAAAAGTTTGGCAAATACTTATTTCACTGCTGATTCTGTATATTTATGAAAATTTTGATGAAGAACTCATGACTATATTCCATTTGAAGACATAAATCCGACTTTAATTCAAGCAGCAATATGAACTGAAGATAAACGTTTTCTTTCACATGATGGATTAGATAAAAAAGCATTGCTATGAGCAGTTAAAGCTATGATTTCTGGTAACCGTAGAGGAGGTTCTACGTTGACTTCACAAGTTATTAAAACCACATACTGACGTGATACTTATGAATGAAAATCAGAATTTTTGGATATTAAAATAAAAGAATTTTTAATGGCACAAGAACTAGAAGAATCTTTTTCATCTAAGGATGAAGCCAAAAAATTCATACTAGAGTCATACCTCAATAATTTTTCATTTGATAATCATTGATCATGAATTGAGGGAGCTGCACAACGTATGTTTGGGAAGTCTCAATCGGAACTTTCTCTTGATGAAGCTGCAGCAGTACTTTCTAGAGCAGTATCTCCTGCAAAAGTGAATTATAAGTGATGAGCATCAAATGCAGAAATACATGCTGAAGCGGCAAAAGATGCTGTATTAAAAGATATTTCTTTTGCAATCAAAGAATGATCATTTGAAAGTTGGTATCCTACATTTACATTATCTGAAAAAGAACTTAGTGAATTACAAGATCGCGATACATATTCTTGATCAGATGGTTGAACTCAAAACACCTATTGGGATGTTAATAATACTTATTTCATGGAACGTTTAAAAATTGAAGCAACAAAATTTTGAAAAAATAATATGGAGTTAGAAACTACAATTAATTCAAAAATTCATAATGATTTTGTTGCATTACTTTCTGAATTAGTTAATTCAATGGATAAAAAATTAACTCCGCTGACACCTGCGAAGAATATTGAAATTTGAGCTATTACAACAGATTTGGAGGGGAGAGTAGTAAGTTATATTTGAGGACGCGATAAGAAGAATACTAAAGTTTTTGATCGTGTACAAAATGATGCTGAAACGGGTTCAATCATTAAATCAATTATCTTAACTTTAGCGATTGATGAAGGACTTATTTGATCAATGGATGATACTTTCATTGATAAAAAATATACCTTAAACAAAAATGAGTTTTGAATGAACAAAGATCGAACTCCTAAAAACTATAGTTGATCATTTTCTTGAGCACGCCTTACCTATAAAGAATGACTTATTCGTTCCAAAAATTCAATGATGGCTTGATTATTAAAGAAGTGATGACTCCCATTTCTGAAAAAAGTATATAAGTATTTTGATGATCATTGAATCAAGTATAAAAGAAAAATAAATTGAGATATTCCTTCTCCACAAGTTATTTTGTGAGCTTGATGATTTGAAATGAGCCCAGAAGATATCCATTTACTATATACCACGTTTTATAGTGATTCGACTGAACTCTCCTCTTTGCAGTATATTAAAACCTATAAGAATACAATTACTTGAGATGTCGAAGAAATCTCTCCTAGAGTATTTGAGGGAAATATTTTATCAAAAAAAGCAAAAGACGAAGTAAGAAAGAGTTTATTGGAAAAAGGAAGAAGAGAAACTTCTCATCACTATTCATGATGACTCCATAATGTTCTTATCAAAACTTGAACAACATGATTTGCAAATAAATACTGGATGACAATTATGGCTCCTGAATTTCATACGACGATCATGGTTTGATATGATGCTCAATCAATAAATGGTGATTTAGTTTGAGGAAATAATTCCTATTTATGATCTTCTTCAAGAGTATTTCGTGAATTTATTTGAAATTTATTTACTAAGGGTGAAGAGTCATGATGGTATGATCCAAAACAGAAGCTTTTTGAAGAAAGTAATTGAGTAGTAAAACCAAATAAAATTATTAGGAAACCTGATATGTTGAAGTTAACTGATGAGGTCGAATTGCTTGGAGATCGACTTTTTGCAAGTTGAGAGGATCCAAATGATTCTTTTTTTCAGGATAGTATCCCAGAGAATACTTCTCCTTATGCTAGTGAAATCGAAGAAAGTACAGTATCATTAGTAGATACTCCACAGAAAGTTATTAATTCAATTTGAAACAATACCAAAGCAGTAGATAACATAAGTACTTTTATGAATGTTATTGTTGAAGTTAACGCATTAAATAAATGAGAATATCTTGCAATTTTTTATACTGATAGTCCTTGATTTTGATCAACTTCACTTTCAATGACTTATGATGAAAACGTAATAGCTCATCGATTAAATAAGAAATGAATTACTGTACATGAGGCAACTAATCGATGAAATAAGAAGAAACGAATGCAATTATGTTCAAATGAAAAGGCTACTGGAGTACCATTGGATATAATAAGAAGCCCATATGTATTATATAGTAAGGATAACACTTGAAAATTAATTACCAAAACACATCAAGATTTAAGTGATTTTGTCAATAGTATAGAAAGTCAACTCAAAGAGTAATTTCAA
>CALLUT010000158.1 GCA_938010495.1 Candidatus Absconditabacterales bacterium | reverse complement strand
GTTCCTGTACAAGAAATGATATATCGATGATGAGTAGAGTCTGGAGTATGGAAAAAATCATATACGTGAACAAAAGAAAAGCTGACATGAGCATTAGAAAAAGAATTTACAAACGAAACTGCACTTTCACTTGTATGAAGTCGTTCTCATAGTTGAGAAAAAGATCAAGCATTTGCTTCCTCTCTTGAAGACCAATGACATTCTATAGAATTTGTTGCTGCATGAAGTGCGCTCAAATTTTGTAAACTAGCAGAATGATCAACAGATATATATGCACGTTTTAAACCAACAATGGAACGAGATACGGCAGCATGACATGCATTAGTTGAAGCTGTGTGATATACATTTATTTCTACAAATAAAGTAGATTCTTGAACTACATCCTCTTTTTTATATAACAAAGAAGAACTTGTAAATTCATGATTTGTGGTATACCCTACATGACTAGAATTACCAAACTTTTTATAAAAAAATCTAGTGATATTATGAAATCTAATACAATCCTGTGAATAATCGCTGCAATAATCGTAATTAACTTATTGATTTTTTGATTTATGAAATTCAATGGAAATAGTAATCTTCCTATAGAAACACTATACGAACGTAGTGATTATAACGAAATTGTATGAGTTGAAACTAAAAAAATTGAGAAAGAAGAAGATGTGGTTTCAGCTCGCACTCAGTATGTTATGAGTTTATTGAAGTTATGATTATATGATGATGCATTAGTTTACATCAAGGAAACACCAAAATTAGATGAAGTAGGGAAAGAACTTTATAAAGCTCTTACATTTTATGAAAAAGAAGATCGAGTTGGTTTAGAGAAATATCTAAAAGTGCTAAAAAACTCTGATCCAAAAGTGCGTTCGTTATTTTTACAACTGAGAGCAGTAGCTTCTATATCACAATGAAAAATCTGAAATGCAAAAATACTTTCTAATGATGTTAGTAAATTAGATCCTCTAGCTCCAGCATGATTAAATATGTTATGAAATATGTTTGTAAAAGAGAAAAAATGGGAAGACGCATTAAAAAACTTTGAAAGAGCTAGGACGCTTTGATTTTCAGATAATCCAGAAACTTTATATAACCAAGCGTTAACTGAATTTCAACTCAAGAGATATGATGATATGCAAGCAAATTTAGAATTAATTTATGACGATTCTATATATTGATATAAAGCATTAATATTAGCTTGAAAATATTTTCAAAAATTAAAAACTTATGATCAAGCAAGAACTTACTTTAATAAAGCTGCTCAACATTCATTAGCTTCAGAAAATAATACTCATGAAATTTCACTAGCAAATCTTTGACTACTTGAAGAAGATTATGAAACTTTTATAGAGTATGCAAAATGACTATTAGAAACTTGAGATTTGAGATTTAATTGAATGGTAAATCTATTTCGTTGATATTCTGAAACATGAAAAAATATGGATGCTCAACTTGTGCAAGCTCAAATAGAGGATTCTCTTGGAAAAGAAGTAGACAATTTCAAAATATATGTTGCAGCATTATTTGATTTGTGATTGTTTAGTGAAGCAGAGAATGTGTTAGAAAATTGATTGTGATTATTCTTAGAATGATCTGAAAAATCATGAGAACTAAAAAATCTTCTTGCACGTTCATTCATTCATCAACTTAACGCAGCAACGTCAAGTGAAGATATTCAATACCAATTAGATAGATTGATTAATATCTCAGGTGTAATAAGTAAAGATCGTTTTGTATATATTTGATTAACTGATTTTATGTATGGAGACACAACAAGTGGACTTCGCGCATTGCAAGAAATTCAATCAACAGCAACGGAAGATGATTTGAGAATAGTTGAAATTTTACATTATATATTTAGTGAAGATTATAGAGAGGCTTTAAATAAACTTGGTAATTTTTCTCCAATAGAAGAATATGATATAGATTATCAACGGTTAAAATGGAAAATTTTATCATCACTACAAGATTGAGCAAATACCTATGAGGAAGAGGCAATATCCCAGTTAGAAAAACTTAATCAATCAGATGATAACCCTATAAGATTAAACAATATATTTGAAAGACGTTTCAATAAATGGCTTAAACATATGAAGCACTTTTATTAGTATTACGTACTTCCCTATAATATAATGAAAACAAAACATCGAATCGGTATCGTCTTATGATTATTTTGCCTCCAACTATGAGGATGGTGATATATTTCTGATAATTCAAATCTATTATGGTTAGCATGATTCAATGCTGTATTTCTTGCAGTATTGTTTGGATGAGAAATTATTACAACAACAACATGATGAAAAATTACTCCAAATAAATTACTTGCTTATAGTAGACCATTGATCATTGAGTACTGAATTACTCTTGTTTCAATTTTATTGTTGTGGTTTCTTGTTTCATGGTTGGTGCGTTGAATCTGATCGTGATCATTTTTTATTGCATTAATAATTTGGATTGGATTTTGATTTATATCTAGACGATCTTTTTTTAAAGATGGTATGCTATGGTGATCAAATAAAATTTCAAATTCATGATTGTTACTAATAGTTTCATGATTAGTAACTATAACATTGTTGTCACAGAGTTGGTTTATGAAGCCTTCACTATTATACCCTTTAGCGATAGGTCTCTGATTATTAGTATATACGTTATGACTTGAAATTATCAGAGTAACAAATCAATGAAATAAACGACGAAAACTTCCTATTTGGTTGTTGTACCTTTGTGTTTTTGGAGCGACGCTAGTATGGGCTTGATGAAGATTTGCTTTGGATTGGGTTGATGATCATACCATAGAAAAAATAGTAATAGAAGAAAAAACTATCTATGTACCTATTGATTCAGGTTTATATGTTGGACCAGCCTTAGAAGGACTAGACGCAGCAAGTATTAACGAAAATTCAGCGAATGAAGAAGATACTAAAGATCTCGAAGTAAACTGTTGACCAGCTTATTCTCTGTGTAATGAAGAAAACGAACAATGACGAGAATGTATACAATGACGAGTGCAAGATTGAAATGACTGTGTTGAAGTAGCAGAGGTAGTGATCGTCGCACAACCAAAAACAACTACAACAACGAGAAGAGTAGTTAGGCCAGTATTTGTTCCAGCCCCTGTTGTGGAAACAGAAAAACAAGTAGTTGAAATCCCTGTTGTGAAAAAACCAGAAATTGAACCAACAACGGAATTAGAAGATGGATCAATACTGTCTCCTTGATCTTATCTTAGATTACGTTCTGTATTATGAACAAACGAAGAGTATGTTCCAAGTGAACAAGATGAACTAGAAGCAATAGGTGAAGAACAACCTGTCATAATAGAAGAAGATCTTGTTGAAACTGAAATTACAACTGTTGAAGAGTTTATAAATATCCCTACTCAAGAACCTGTAGTTGAAACTTTGATCATAGAATTAAAAGATGCAATTAAGGATAATAATTTCACATCAGTGAGTGATTTACTTCAAAATTCGAATGAGTAAATTGCTTTAAAAAAATCAATAAAAAAAAGCACACTTTTTCTTGCATTTTGCCAAATAATTATTAGTATAGTGTCATATTACATATTTGCGTATTTTATTATTTGTTATTAAACAATTATTATGAAAAAAGTTTTATCAGTATTAGTTGCACTTTCACTTGCAGCTGTACCAGCTATTTCATTAGCTTCTTATGGTGGTTCTGCATCATCAATTAACTCTTCACTTACTAAAGACAATTGTCCAAACGGTGATTTCTCTAGTAGTTACTACGATTCTGATTGTGGTGATTCTAGTACTCCTTCAGATGTTACTAAAGCAACTGTAGATGGATTTGTTTACTTTGATACTGATCAAGATAATGTATTTGATAGTTGAGAAGATGGTCTTCAAGGAGCAGTTATTACTCTAAAGACTACAGGAGGATCTATTTTAGATACAGATGTTACTAATTCTGGAGGTTACTATGCTTTCTACAATATAGATGCTGGTACATATAGAATTCACGTTTCATGTCCTACAACAAACACTACTTTCGTTCAAGATCTTCTAGCTCTATTTGTACCTAGTGTACACGCTGGTGATGATTACGAATTTACAGTAGTTGTAGCTGAAGGAGCAACTGGTCTTGTTAGAACTGATCACATACCATTAGTTGATGGTGATGTTCACACTAATACAGTTGTTGATTCAGAAGAAACTGTTGTAGTTGAAGAAGTAGAAATGGATGAAGAAACACAAAGTATCTTCGATCTAATCAAGAATGCTAATGAAGGAAGTGATAACTCATCATACTCTTCTGTTGGTAATAATGCTGGAAATGGAGGATTCCAAGCTCCTGCTTTCTTACCTGCAACTTGAGCTTCTCTATAAGCTATAGTTACATACGTATAATAATTAAGTAAATATATAAGAAAACCTCACTGCAGTGAGGTTTTCTTATATATTTACTTAAT
>CALLUT010000157.1 GCA_938010495.1 Candidatus Absconditabacterales bacterium | reverse complement strand
CTGTTTTTCATGTTCATATTTTCTCGTAAGTCGCATCGGATTCTTCTCATCATGCATATCATGAAATTGCATCAAGCACTCAAGGTTCTTCTTGGAAAACGGCTTCCGTACATCGGAAACATCATGCTGCAAATGTGGCTATTGCTGTTCATTTAGTTATTACATCGTTTGGATTAGTGATCACCTTTGTCATACGTTTCTGAGTATTTGATAAAACATCTTTAGATTGTTGAGCAACATTAGATTCGTGATCAACTCAAAATATTTTGCTTCACAACACAAGAAACAATATTCAAAGTAAAATCACTAGCGGCCAAAACCATTGTTTTATTTTATTCATGCAAATACTATGCTTAGATTTATCTAAACTTCAAGGGTTCAATAGTAGATAATAGTACTTAAGAAATGTAAGCGTTTGCAACGAGTAAATCTCAATTTTCGTCTAATACTGCATCTCAATTTTCGTTGACTATTACAACTACAATTTTCATCTGATCTGAGATATAGTCAGTAGGGATAGTGATAGTATCACCAGTATAGTCTCAAACGTGTATTGAATTTATTGTTACGCTATAATGTAAGTCAGTATAATTCATTGGAGTTATAATTTTATTTCATCATTCATCGTCTTTTACTGTTACAAGAAATCTATCAGCAACAGGTGCAGATCAGTGTTCTTGCTCACCATATCATGCATAATCATTTACATGATTAAGAGTAACAGGACGAAGGAGATAATCGTGAAGAGTATCTTCAGTAACAATTGCTTCAGCATGTCCATAAGATTCTTCTGCACTTCAATGCAATGGGGTAATTTGCGTATATGTTCCTCGAACATATCACATAACTCCTGTAACTAGTGATACAGCTATCATTGCTGGAATTGATTGATTTTTTATCATGTTTTTATTTTTTTATAGCAAAATCGTTACATTTATTATAGTGTAATTTTACGATTTTGTCAAATTATCTCAGCTATTTTTACTCTCCAATCAATCTATTACTTCTTTGAAGAAATCATGTCATATCTTCAAGTACTCATCATTCAAGAAGGACTGCTTGTTCATATGCGTATAACACAAGGTCTTTTGTTGCATCACTTTTTTTATCATTTTCAAATGCTTCTTTCATCTTCGAAACTAATGTATGTTCTGTATTTAATTCCAATGTTCTTTTTGATTTTGGTACTTCTTGTCACATTGAATTCATGATACGCTCCATTTGTGCGGAAGCTTGTCCTTCTTGAGTAACAAGCATAGAAAGACTACTCTTCAATCTAGAAGAAAGTACTACTTTTTCTACTTTATCTTGTCAGATAATTTCTGTAAGGAATCATAAGAAATCTTTGTTTTCCTCTGCTATTTTTTCTTGTTTCTTGGTTTCTTTTTCATCAGTTGATCAAGTTTCTGCATGCATTGCAGAACGAAGTGAGTGTTCTTTAAAAGTAGGAAGTGCTTTTACTACCCATTCATCAATTGGATCAATCATCAATAATACATCTGTATCTGTATCATGAAATTGTTCTAAATATGGACTTGCTTCTAACTCACTAATCGAACTACCAATCAAATAATGTATTGGATTTTTATCTTCTCACACATACTCCTCTAATCCTACTTGTTCTTTCTTTTTCCATGAATGAAACAGCAATGTTCATGCAATTGTTTCTTTGTTATCAAAGTCATAGTGGATTCATTCCTTGAGATAACGATTATAGTTTTTATAAAATTCATTGTATGATTCTTTTTCGTTTTTTATGATTCGAGTAAGAGATTTTAATACTTCTTTTACAAGAGTTTTTTGAATTTTTTCAAGTACATTACTTGCTTGGATAATTTCTCTTGAAACGTTCAAAGGTAAATCTGGTGTTTCCACTACTCCTCTCACAAATCTTAACCACACAGGTAATAATTCTTTACAACGATCCATAATCATAACATTTTGCACATATAAGCTAGGACCATAATCTTGCTCTGCGTCTATATGTCAAAACAGTGGTGGATTTTTAGGGATATATAATAACGCTTTAAAATTAAGCATTCATTCGATATGAAGGTGAATTGTATCAAGCGGTTCACCTTGATCAAAAGTTAATGATTTGAAAAATTCTTGATGCTCTTCTTTTGTTACCTCAGATTTTTGTTTTGATCGTAATGAACGCATTTGATTAACTTGTTCATCTCAGATCATAATTGGCACAGGCACGTAATTTGCATGGGTTTTGATAAGGCTTTTGAGACGATTTTCATCTACATATTCTTTTGCTTCATCAGTTATATGAAGAGTAATTATTGTTCATCTTGTTTTCTTTTTACTTTCACCAATATCATATGTTCATTTACCATCTGATGATCGATGTACAGCATCTTTTGAAGTAGCTGATTTTGTTTCTACAGTTACTTTATCAGCAACCATAAATGCACTATAAAATCAGATACCAAATTGTCCAATAAGATCTCATCATTCTTTGCTTTCTTTGAGTCATTCCAAGAATGCTTTGGTTCATGATTTAGCAATTGTTCATAAGTTAGCAGTAACTTCTTCTTGAGTCATTCAAATTCATGTATCTTCTATAGTGATAGTATTTGCTTTATCATCATGAGATATTTTAATATGTAAGTCAGTCTCTTTTCAAAGATATTTTGTGTCTTGAGCAGCATGTATTTTTGCTTTTTGAATTGCATCGCTAGCATTTGCAATAAGTTCCCTCAAAAACACATCTTTATTTGAATAGATGGAGTGTGTTACAAGTTGAATTAGTTGCGCTACATCAGCGTCAAAGGGTTGTTGAGTTGTAGACATATGTATGGTATAATAGCACTAAAATAATATAAGTGCTATAATAGTGAACTAACACTTATATGCAAGAATTTTTTAGAAAGTTCTTGAACAATAAAAAAACACTCTCATAGCTGAGAGTGTTTTTTAAAAAGTGAATTACTGAGATTATTCTTCAGTTTCTTCAGCTTCTTCTTGAGCTTCTTCTTCGTATGATTCTTCTTCATGAGAAACAGATCAACCATCTGGTTGAACGTTAGAAGCAGCAGGACGTCCGTCTCTACCAGAACCTACATCGAAAGTTACGTTTTCTCCTTCCATAGGATCCCATCCTTCTACGCATTGTGATACGTGGAAAAACATGTCTTGTGATCCATCAGCTGGAACGATAAATCCGAATCATTTTTCGGTGTTGAAGAATTTAATTGTACCTTGCATGGTATGTAATAATAAGTGCATAAAAGTCGGCGGTAACGGTATGTTACAAAAACACACGACAGTCATTGGCTGCCTTACTTTTTGGACGTCTGGTATTCAGAAATGCGACAAAAAAAGGTTGCGTAATAATGACTACTCTAAATGTAGTAATAATTTTATACAATGCAAGGGTTTTCTTTTAAATTATACAATTCTATATCATACCCCCTTGATGGTCTCAATCAGTTCTCTTCAAAGTTTTCTTCTAAGGTTTGCTATATATACATCTAGTTTTCAATCGTTGTTATCAAATAAGGCATCTCATCACCATACAATTTCTATAAGCGATGATCTTTCAACTGTTGATCATCATGCATCAACTAGTGCAATAAATATCTGTCGCTCTTTTAAAGTAAGAGAAATTTCTTCTCATGCTTTTACAACACGATTTTCATCAACGTATATTTCTACATCTCAAAGAACAATATGATCATGAGTATCTGATCTTTTTAATAAAGCATTGATACGCATTACAAGCTCAGCCATTTCAAATGGTTTGACTAAGTAATCATCTGCTCCATATCAAAATCATTGTGATTTATCATGAATCGTTCCTTTTGCTGTAGTCATGATAATTGGTACACGTTTTTTTTCTCTGATAGCTTTACATATATCCATACCATTTACTCATGGCAACATCACGTCTAGTATTATGCAATCATACCGTTTAGTAAGTCCTGCTTCAATTCAACTCTCTCAATCTTTGTACCAATCAACTGTGAATCATTCAGCTTCTAGGTAGGCAACAACATTTGATCAAATTTCTTTATTATCCTCTACATATAATAACATTTAAATA
>CALLUT010000156.1 GCA_938010495.1 Candidatus Absconditabacterales bacterium | reverse complement strand
AAAAATCAAGAAACAATACTACGAGAAGATAAAAGAGAAATTCTTTCAATGGTAAAAGATAAGCAAGTAATTAACTCATTGTGTTCATTTATTTGATGTTCACAAAATATGTTACAAAGTACCTTAAGGTTAAGATTGTCTGATTTTGATTTTGCTCCTGTTACTTTGAGGGGAGAGGATAAGCCTAAAAAAATTGAACAATGATACTACTCATTTACTATTCCCAAATGATATAATACAACTGAGTTTAGAACTATATCAGCACCATTTGTTTGACTAAAAAATATTCAATCAAATTTATTACAGTCTTTGAGAGGAGTACCAATTTCAATTGCAGCTCAATGATGAGAATTATGAACTAGTCCAAAGAAAAACGCGATGCACCATAGACCCTCAAAATACCTATATACAACCGACGTTAAATCTGCATATCCATCAGTCTCATGACAAAGGATTTTTAAAAATCTTGAGGGCTCATTATCAAAACAGATTGACATGTCTTTCCCATACCTTTCTCAGTGACAAAGAACAAGTTTTTTTGATGTGCTAACTACGCTAATTTCTCATAATAATTCATTGCCACAAGGAGCTCCAACAAGTGCTCGTATGCTAAATATAGCAATGGCAAAGACAGATAAAGATATAATTAAATATCTTAATAGTGAAGAATCAGTTGTTATAAAACCAACATATACAAGATATATAGATGATATGGCTCTTGGATTTAAACATTTTAAGACATTTGATGATCTAGCTAAACAAGCTCATACTAAGATCAAATCTCTTGATAAAATAATACTAGATCTAGATAACACGAGTATTGATCCAGAAGATACAAGAAAAAATCTTGTAACCGTTCAATCAGGAATGCTTGTTTGGTTAAATGCTTTACTAAACATTTCAAATGATAAACAATTTGATGTGTCATCAATACGCCGTTTAAGAGAGGCTACTTTACTTATCAAACAACGTTTTGTAACTATTCGTGACCATGACTTTATGAACAATCAAAATCAATTTGAGAAAAATTATATATTTAATCTTATATGAGATATTGATAGATATATTTCTGGTATAAACAAAACTGGAGATGATAAGCCATTTCTTGCTTTTCAACAAGATATTAGAAAAATTGTAAATGAAAACTGACGAACTTTGAAACTTCCCAAAGAAAAATCACGAACACCAACGTCCTCGACTGTAAAGGAAGTTACATGAGTATTGATTTGAAAAGATTGAAGAATATGAATATCACAACATAAAATGCGTGCATACACTGCATTTGCAAAAACAGCAACGTTATACCCAAGTCAATTAGATAGAAAATATAAAAGACCTGACTGAACTATTGATCACATACAACTTGCGTATGTACTTCATGGTATCAGGAATTTTATTATGGATGTGAAATGACATGTCCCAGCTTACTTTGAAAAACGATTCAAATGAGCTATGGCAAAACATTTCGCTCATATGAAAATACCAAAGAACGTTCAATCAATGAGATGAGTGAGTGGTGAAGTGATTACATAATGTAAAAATATTACCGTTGTAAAAAATTATTAACACCATACTATATATTAATATTGAAATATGTCAATATATTTTTATAGTACAGACACATGCATGTAATCCTATGAACCTTTACTATTTATAAACTATTACTATGAAACTTAAAAACTTACTTCTTACATGACTTGCTGCTTTGACATTATATACAGCAAAGGGGCAAGATGTTAAAAATAACACATCGTTACATTTAGTTGACAATTTGAATACAGAACTTGTATCAAATTCAGAAGATCAAAAAGATACAAGTGATGTAGCGCAAAATCCTATATCATTAACAAGTTGATATGCCGGGCAAATAACATGAGTAACATTTGATCCAGCAAATATAGAAAATGTTAAAGTATTTAATACAACAAGAGCATGATTATGAGCAGCCTTTGACCTTACAAAGAACTTATCATTGAATACATGGTGACTTATTGATGTAAGTGATAATTGAAAATATGTACTAGGACAAGCTTTCCTTAAACAAAAAATTTGAGAAAATTATGCTGTATCTTCATGATTACTTGCAACTCCTGCGACGCTACTTCGTCCAAAACCATTAAGCGGAGCTGGACACTTTGAAACATGAACAGACGCACTTATTCAATGATGAAAACCATGAGTAAGATTAGACAAAAAATGAAAAATCAATTGATCAGTTTGACTTGCCGCTGTGCCAGATGAATCATGAGATACGGCTCCTCAATTCTGATTAAACCTATGATTGGCTGATAGTGCAAATTCAAAAGAAATTACCAAAAAAATCAATATTGCATGACGATATCAAGATTGAGATAACCTTTGATTAGTACTTAGTTGAGCATATCAAGCAGTATCATGAACTATTGTGTACAATGAAACTATGTGAAAAGATAATTACTGATACAAACTATGATACGCGATTGATTTACCTCATGAAGATGCATTGATTGCATTATACTGAGTTCAAAATTGGAAAGAAAATGATCTTTGAGATCTTGATGAATATGCTGAAGTTTGAGCCCTAGCTATTTGAAAAGTAAAACTTGGAGATGTGCCAGTTGATGTAGTTCTTTGACCATGATACATAGTAAAAGACAAGAAAATTACTGGATATGTTCAAATAAGTACTCAGTTCTAATGCATTTCTTTAATAAGAATCTGACCCTAAAAAGTCAGATTTTTTTATTGAAAAAATTTTATATCATATTTTTTACATTATGCAAACAATCTCCATGTAGTACAACCACTTTTTTGCATTAAAAATAAGCAAAGAGTATACTTAAGGTATATAAATTTACCTATATATATACCACATGGCAGAAGAAAAGAAACCAGTAGAAGGAACACCTGTTGAAACAACTACAGAAACACCTGTTGAAGAAAAAGCAGCAGATCCTTTTGCAAGACTCAAAAAGAAAAAAGTAGCAGTTGCAAAACCGCTTTGAGCGTGATGATGAGTATCATGAAAAGTTAAAAGATGAGGAAAAATATCTCCCAAAGTATTTATGATATGATGTTGATTCTTTTTCATTCTCTTTCTATGATTGGTTTATGCTGGACTGTATTTTGCAATTACATCATCTGATTTCTTACAAGGTATTGGACTAGAAGTAGAAGATGTGAAAATGATCTTACTGATCTTTGCAGCAATGTTCTTTGGTCTTATATTCTTTGCATGATTCTATGTATTTGTTCTAAATGTATATAGATTAGTTACGGTAAAAACAAAAAGTAAAATAAAATTCATCTTATGATTAATTTGATGAATTATCATGATATTAGCAACTATTATTACTTGAACATTGAGTATTCAAAAGATTAGATCGTTATGATGAGCACAAAAAATTCAGACTAATCTATTATTAGTTCCTTTCTTAGAAACAAGAGATGGCATTATAAATGCTTGAACATGAAATGTCCCATTAATTGCACCTATGAAGCTTAGATATCAACTTAATAAACCACAATTTGATAAAAATGTTGCTCCTGCAATTTGATCAAATCCAATTACATGATTTAGTGTAGATTGTGGAAACGGGCAATTCCTTTCTGCTAATAGTCAAATTCACTTATGAGCAAATAACTGATATTTTGATGATTATTGTCTCTATTTAAATAAATGATGATATGATCTTACCTTGAATGTAGATTACACAAATAGAGTGACATGAGAAAAACAAACACAATCATTTTATGTAACGAAATTTACCGTAAATGGAGAAATTAGGCTTGTCCCAGAAGAAGATGAACCATACCTTAATGATAAACTTAATGAAGTAATTATGTGAGTTGCACCAGTTCTTGTAGATGTAAAAGCACAGTTGCTCTTTAGTGATCTTGGTTTAAAGAATGATAGAATTATATGGGATATGGATTGAGATAAACAAGCAGATATCGAAAATAATTCAAACTTTATCTATCCATTTGGACAATCAAAACTCCATACTATATCATATAGACTTCCAGAATTACAATGATTTGAAGATACTTGGTTTGCATTCGATGTGAGAATAGTAGAGTCAGATCTTGCACAATGTACTTTGAAGAGTGAAAGTATTGATTGAGATAAAAAATATAAATTTACACCACAATTTGACGAATTAGTTGATGTTGGTCAGTACCAATATACAATTTATGATAAGCAACAAGACACCTTTGTAAAAAGAAATGAAAAAGAAAGTAGAGACACTCATTCACACACATTTGAATCTTGATGAGATTATGAAATACAAGTAAGTTATTATACTCCAGAAGGTGAAAAATGAAGCTGTGTTCCTAAACCATTGCAGGTATGATTTATTTGAAATCGTGTGAATTTTGAGGCAAGATTCAGGCAAGATGAATCAACACCATTTGTTTCAGTAGGTGATAGTACAGCAGTTCAAATTGATGAGGTAAATGAAGAAATTACCGTAACAATGCTTCCAGCTATTATAGAATTAGATGTACAAAGTATCCAGCCGGATCCAAATGCAGACTTGAAATTATATTATGATTGAAGACAAGTATTTGGTGATAAAAATCAAAAAATATTTGAAGTAAACATTGGTAAACTTTGAACAAAAGAAATGAAGTTTGTTATGACTTCAATAACGTGAAAACAAGAAGAACAAATCTATTCAGTAGATGTTTCTAGACAGCCAGTGAAAGCGTTTATGAATGTTGAACCAGATGTAGGTGAAGATCCACTGGAAGTGGTTTTAGATGCATCTATATCTCCATTATATGATGAGGAAGATGAAATTGTGTACTTTACATGGGATTTTGGTGATGGAACAACCAGACAAAATATCAGTCAGTGAAAAGTAACTCATGAATATAGATATGATACAGAAAAAGATTCTGGTGAATTTTATCCAAAAGTAACTGTAAAAACAAAAAAGTGATATACAGATTCATACCGCTTAGAAACACCTATTGTTGTGAAGAAAAAACAAAGAGAAGTAGAAATAAGCGTTGACTCTCACCCTACTAGACAGGCAAGAGTATGAGAAATTGTAACCTTTAGCGTGGAAACTGATTGATTAGTTGACCATATTGATTGGGATTTCTGACCAAAATGATGAGTTGGTTGTGATGGGAGATCTTGTTCAACAACTCCTGTTCGCTTTGATAAACCTTGAGACTATGAGATTAGAGTAGAAATACAATATGCTGATGACGTTCCTGTAACAAGTAGAACAAACATAAAAGTCTTCTAATTACCTTAGAATTCTTTACAGTATGTTCATGAAGCAATTATTGTGAAACGAACAATCTAAGAAACTCTTACAAACTTTTTTTGATACTCTTTCTCAAAAAGAAACAGTACCATTTTTGATTGTAAGTTGACCTGAACACGTTTGAAAAACAACAGCAATAGAAAATCATATTATGAAATTATTGTGACTTTTTGTTGCGCAAGATTATTTGCCGCTGTATGATTGTTCACAAACTCTATGAAAAAAACATACCTTAAAAGTTGAAGTCTCAAATAAGGACCAATCAATTGAACTAAAAGATTGACTCATGGTACAAAACCTTTGAACAAGAGCTACAAATGATTGGTTGAGTCGTTCTCCTGCATGAGATTGGAAGAT
>CALLUT010000155.1 GCA_938010495.1 Candidatus Absconditabacterales bacterium | reverse complement strand
CATTTATCTGATACAAATAAAGAACTACAATTCGCTTGAAATGAAATACCAAATAAAGATTTTGAATTAAGTTATAATTTGTTAGCTGAAGAGCCTTCAGTGTGAACAATTTTTCATAAACAAGAATGAGCAGACCATGGTTATGTTGCATTAATGATAGAGCCACAATTACAAGTTAGTGAAGAACAAACAATCAATAAAGAGATTGTGTTTGTACTCGACACTTCATGATCAATGAGGTGAAGGCCTATCGAATGAGTGCAACAAGTTATGGAATTTGCTATTCCTAAGCTCAACGAATGAGACGAGTTTAACGTCTATGACTTTGACGATGATGTATCACTTCTCTTTGAAAATCCTGTTTCTCCCACAAATGAAAATATTGATGTTGCGATGAATTTCATAGATGAACTAAGATCAGGTTGATGAACTCAAATAGATAATGCATTTAGAAAAGCATTGGATGAAGGGACTGGAGAAGAAGAACAAAGAATTATCTTAATACTTACCGATGGTGATGTATGAAATGAAGATGAGATTCTAAGTCTAATTGCTGAAAAGTTAGAAAATAATAAAATATTTGTATTCTGAGTAGATGCAGCACCAAATAAATTCCTTCTAGATAAAATTGCTGAGTTAGGAAAAGGAAAAGCAGAATATATTTATGCACAAGATGATATGGAAGAAAAAGTTGAAGAGTTCTATAACACTTTTGCTGATCCAGTTGTAACAGATGTGGAAATAGACTGGGGATCAATATGAATCACTGACGTTTATCCTGAAGTTATACCTGATATTTATGCATGACAGCCAGTTCAAGTGATCTGAAAGTATGAATGATCAGGTACTTCTTTGGTACAAGTATCATGATCTCAATGAGATCAAGCATACTTACAACAATTTAATATAAATTTCCCAGAACAAGTAGATAATTCTTCTATACAGTCACTTCGAGGTAGAAAAAAGATTGATGATATACAAAAGAAATCTTATTTTGATGAAATCACCGAAGAAGAAAGAGAAGCACAAATCAAGGAAGTTTGATTAGAATATAAACTACTAACTGAATTCACTAGCTTTATAGCAATTGATGATGCAGTAGTGAATACTTGAGACTTAGCCAATATAGAAAACCCAATCTATAAAGTGGATGGAAAAACTATGTGAGAGACAGAAGATTTATCGTCAATATTATCATCACAATTTTGAACAACAACTACTACTACAACATCTACTCCTTCATCTGTGTATAACCAAGGAGGTGTACAAACCATCACACTTCCAGCGTTCTTACCTCAAACTGGTGCTGATATAAATTAGTTTTTTACTAAAATTGACTTTTATTAAAAGCTTTAGTAGTATCTAAAGCTTTTTTTATATGGTAATCTTTTCTTCAGTTTTGATGTTCCGTATTTCTGGTCTAGTGCCTTTTATAAAAGTAATTTCTGGAAACAAATAAGACAACTTTTTAAAATTATGTAATATATATCATGCTCACTTTGGTTTAAAACCTCATATATGATAAAACTCGTATCACTGACCTGAGGCTCGCTTCAATGACCCGTATAAAAGATGCTTTGAAAATCATTGATTTTGATACTCAAGTTGCACAGCAATATATCAATTTTTAATACAACTCTCTATTCTGTAATGTTCACGAAGCACGGTATTTGCAACAATTTTTCATCACTTTATTACGCTTATACATAGATCATTATTATCTTTATATGGGTTGATTATATTGTAAGACTTATTGCGTTCATCATCTACAAACATCACTCTTCAATGTTTTACACCATCATAGAGTATGTCATGATTTCAATTTTGTGTTATTCATTTTACATCGAGTTGAATATAGTCAAACATTTCTTCCTCATTTCGATGCCTCAACTCATATCAAGAAGGAAGTTTTTCAAGCTCAAAAGGAGTCTCATCAAGAATAATTTTCTTAATGTCTTGTGCATTAGGATTTTGCTCTAAAAGATCAATAATTTTCTTTGAAATTCTTTTCTTAGTAAACACATTTCCAGTAGAATAACTTTGTAAAATCTGTTCTTCGTATAAATTAGCCACTTCTTCTCAGTATTTATTAGACAAGATATCGACTAACTCTTTTTTCTTAAAAATTCAAAAAAGGTTATGGGTTTTATTCAAAAAAAAACTTTTCACCTTTCATACAAACTCCATATTTTCAAAAAAATAACTATAAAACAGAAACTTTCTTACCATCTTCAATTTTATCAGATGACATCTTTTTATTTACTTGATCTATATACTTCTTTTTATCCATAAATTACAAGAAAAGTAATAAAATTAATCCATTAGAGTATACATACAATACACATCAAAGACAAATAACAATATTGACACCACTAATAAATAATACATAAATAAACTAACATTTTTCAATAACAAAAATAAATAAATGAATTATTTAAAACGAGAAGAATTAAAGACTGGTTGGATGAAGACTTCTAACGAAGATGCAATGCAAATAGCAACTGAAGTTGCTGAACAAATCAAAAAGGAACTTCCAGTCTTGCTACCAAAAGGGGTGGTGGTAAATCAAGAAAAACTAAAACCAGAATCTCTTGTTCTAACTTTAAGAAACGCAACTCCTGTTTGGAACAGAGAGAGACAATAAAGTTCAATTTAGATACCTATCAATGATGTGGTTGAATATCAG
>CALLUT010000154.1 GCA_938010495.1 Candidatus Absconditabacterales bacterium | reverse complement strand
TGATTCAAGATACTGAATATGAGCCCTATTCAAATTTCAATTTCACCCAGATTTATCAGAAATAAAGCAAATTGCTTTGCTATAAAAGTCTTTTTTACTGTCATGATTATGGTCGGCTAGTCTCTTAGCAATTATTTCAGTCTCTCCAATATATACTTGAGGTTTTAATTGGTCTTCTGATTCTCAAACAAGAAAATAAATTCATGGCCTCTGTAATGCGTCTAGTGTAGAAAATTCAGATAGTTTAGTCCTTGGAACATATATTCACTTTACGATAGAATGTTCGAAATTAAATATCTTTGCTGATCTAGGATTTCAGTCTGGAAAGTATAATTTTATTGTTTTCCCTCTCATATATCATACCAAAAGAAGTAAAATACTATTTACTAAACATGCACAATCTCAAAATAATTACATTTAGCTATATCTGAGCCAACTTAAAACCAATATATATCATATAGAACGATCAGGCGCTGGTTACGACTAGACTAATGATGAAATATCGTCGAAATCATATACGAGACATCCCAGCAGCGTAATTTCGGATATCATCAATGAAGAAAAACAAAGAACGACTAATTGCAAAGGTTTTTGGGCTATTGAATGAATCCAAGAGCTCTATAATTTTCTCTGTACTTTCTTGACCGATGATTCTTCTCACGACGGGAAGTCCATATCTTCTCGCTATAAAAAATGACACAATAATTCAAATCACATTTCAAATCGAATTATAAATAAATGCATCTTCTAGACCAAAGAGATATCCCGAAGCAATATATCATGGTGTTCATGTAAAGATAGGAAAAATGGACGTAAGAATTCTTATCCCTACGATCATAACAGGTCCCCATACACCTAGCGAGTCTATTCACTGAATTATACGATCATGTCCGATTCGATTGATAATCAGGGCTCATGCTCACATCATACAGACCATTCCAAAAACAATCTTTCAAAAGTCGCGTATAAACCATCATCGCTTATCTCGTATTTTTTTTGTTGCTTGTTTCATATGATGTAGTTAATTAAATTTCAATGAGATTGAGCGTCTTTATGTACTGATCAAACATACATCTATACCGTTTCTTCCAATATATACTCATTTCTCAAAAGCAGTAACATATCAACTTCTCTTTTCTAAAAAGAATAGCATTGGAAAAATCACGTTCTCACCTAATTGCTATCACTTTTTTTTCTAGTGCTTCATATAGATGAGCAGATAAAGTCAAAAACAGCTTATACATACCAAAAAACATATGACCAGATTACGTACACTTTTGGTATCCTACACTATTACCTCCATCGCCTCTGTGATATAGACATCTCCATCTGCTACACTACAAGGAATATCATGCTTCTTACAAAATGTATCAATCATAGCCAATCACTTGGTATCGTTAACTCCACCACGTCTTACAAAAATAGTAATCTTCGCCTGTTTGATCTGTTCTACTTTTTCAGAGACTGCATCTACGAACGCTTTACAGAAGACATCAATTTTCGTAAAATTTGATATACCTCAGATAACACACAATCGTTTTTTTCACGATGATCAGTTTTTTTCATCTACCATAAGATCTACAAGACCTTGTATATATGCTTTATTATGTCGATAATTTGGGTTTCCAGATAGCTCTCCGTAGTTGATCACTTCATCGATGAGTCACATATCAGCGAGTTTATCCATCGCAGCAACACTTGCTCATCATCATCACAGCAATAGACCTATACGTCATTTCGGATTGAGCGTACTAAATTTTAAACTTGCTCATGTTTCTGCATCCATTTTCTCGATCTGTTCTTCTAGTGGATGTGTTTCTGACCCGAATGGTTTTACTCGTTCGATATGACTCCACTGTTTTTGCTTCCATGCCTCACAGGTATCAATTCTTGCTACCATATCCAGACAGATAATGTTGTTATCAACCACAACAAATGGATTCACCTCTAGATATGAAAGTCATTGAGTTCTAAAAAATGAGAGCATTTCAGTGAGAAATTCTTTGATCACATCAGTATGCTCAGAAGAAACTCATGAAAGTACTCTAGAAATCTGCTCATCGCTGATTTGCTCTACCACTCATACATGTACTTCTGAAACCTGCTCTCGGTTTTCTTCAACTTCTACTCATCATTCAGTTGAAAAATAGATAACATCATGTTCTTTCTCAGTTTTTAATGCTATATAGTATTCTTCATCATGGGGAACAAACGGTTCTACAAGAAACGTATGTAATGTTCATGTTGTTTCTCCGATCTGTCTCTCTTCAAGTCGGTTTTCTTTGATCCATGCAACTACTCATTCTGGATCAAGGTTGACTCATACCAGTCCGTACTTCCCTCTTTTTCAAAACAACTGATCAGGTTTTACTACTCGCTTTTTTATGGAAGATTTTTGTAATGTAGACTTCAGGTGTTCTAGTGTTGCTTTATCAGATACAGAGTATCATTCATATGATCTTCCTGTTGTTTCAGATCGTAATTTTTTTGCATCAAATTCAC
>CALLUT010000153.1 GCA_938010495.1 Candidatus Absconditabacterales bacterium | reverse complement strand
CAGGGATAGGTGCATCTGCATGAGATCAGATTCCTGTTTTTATCTCATTTTTTGTAGGTGTTGCTTGAAGATAGTCTACGATGATTTGAATGAGTTGCTGCTTCTCTGGAGCGTCAGTATATCCTTGGTACATTCTTTGGAGTTTTAGCGTAAGAACAGACACAAGTTCTGGCTTTGTTTCTTTAATCACATCTAGTTTTTCGTAGATGAGTTGCAGTTTTGGTGATTGGGCAGAAACAAATGTTCATCAGATCAACACTATTGACGCAAGAAATACTCATATGCTGGTAAGAAGTGCTTTCATATATGTACATTATAGAAATAAACATATATAGTATACATCTGCGTATTTAATATACGAGGCAGATTGTTAGAAGAGAAAGATGTATTAATATTATGCAATTGGTCGAGTTATACCATCTACATTATCATAATAGTACGTTGGATGAAATCCCATATCATTGTTTAGTAAAAAATGAATATTTCATTCCCGAATAGATACTTCTCAATTATTATTAAAATCAGCATCCTCATTATAATAACTTCTTGATATTAACGGAAGTTGAAATTTTCACTGGGATGTGAATCGTTCTTTTACTCAGAAATATCAATGAGTTAGGAGTCATTCTTCTGATAAATACATGGATGTATAATTCATATTTCGTTCTTTCTCATTATGTGGAATATAATTCTTGTATGTATATTCGTCTCTTTGAACTCATGATCCTCAACATCATGAATGTACCATTGTTAAATTTCTATTTGTAATATCGCAAAACAAAGAGTTTAGTTTACTTGCAGTTATCCATTCATCTCAATATTTCATTCTTCCATCAGCAGAATGATTTAGAAAAAAGATGACATAATGTTTATCTGGATTATTGTTGCACTCATCTTTAATTTTTTCAAATTTTGATTCAATATCTTCAGTATTATCTAAAATAGTTTCTACATTGCAATCAAATCTATCTCTGAAAAAAAACTCGTTACTTTTTGGAGTCATTGAAAGGAATGTTTCTGCTGGTCTAGTTGCAATATTTGTGATAGTATTTAGAGCTCATCACATATTGAATATTTTATCAATTTTCTGAGGATTTCATTCTAGAGAGATGTATCTATTTAGTTTCTTTTCATAAAAAGAAATAAGTAGCGCTCGATTAATATTTCCATCTAGTAGTAGTTTGTTGTTTTCATCAAATCAGTTTAATTTTAGAATTGTAGATAGATTACTTTTTTGAGATAATATGTTATATATTCATAATACTCATTTGACAAAATGAATTGATTCTGACGAAATTCATAATTTTACTTCATGATTACCAATTTTTAGAGTCGATTTATATGTTTTTAAGTACTCAAAGAATCACTTTTTTCAAGTACTTCATGGATAAGATGGCTCTCGATATAAACTTGAAAAATCACTTACTGGTGCTAATATTGTATTTATAAGATTATTTACTCATTTATTATCAATCTTCTTAAGTTCCTGAACATGGTACATTCATGTATCTCATAGAAATTCCTTACTTTCAAAGTAACTGTCCTCAATTTTATCTATTTCTCTTAAATCTTTAAATACTGAGTTGAAATAAATAATTTTATTACTAGATTGCATGTCTTCTCTTCAAATATCAACTATATCTTTTAACTTTCGTTTCAACTGAAATAAAATATTCAAATGTCATTCAAATGTTGGTCATTTATTTGACTCAAAAGAAACAAAGATAGCATCAATTACTTGTTTTCGTTTATCAGAGTCAAATGATTGTAGATTTTCATCTTGAAACTTGTTAATAGTTGAGTTTATATGATTATAATGACTATTAATAAGCATTTTGCGATTTTTATCTTTTGTTTTATTTTCCTTATATTTTAAAATATTTGAATATATTTTTCATATAGATAAAATCCTATATGGATCTATTTCGTTTAATACTTCAACAGATTGATTTATACGAGTAACTTTTACTTTATCATTTTTTTCTAAAATATCTGTAGAGTCAATATAATTATTTACACTTCAAAATGACATTAAGTGGTTTTCAGAAATAAATTATACATTAAGTATATATATAACATTTTTTTCTGCAAAAAAATCTAAAGCTCACGCCTAGATTTTCATCAATAATTAAATAATTCACTTTAGTCTTATTATCAACTACTTCCCCTTCCCATAATACGCTTTCTTTTTCTTCTTGCCAAACTTTCTGTCTCCTCCTCATCATCATTTTCTCTTATACTTCCCTCCTCATCAAAACGAGCGTTTTCCTCTTGGCTTTTCCTTGGAGATAGAGACGAGAGATCTTCCTTCTTTTTCTGCAAAAATTTCTAGGATCACTTCAGCTTCTGCGTTTGGACACGTGATGAAGCTAAAATCGTCTTTGATCATGACGTCGTCCATGACTTTCTGTGAGACATTTGTTTCTGACTGTACTCGTTCTACAAGTTCTTTCGGTCATGTTATTCCATGAGATCTTCCACGAGCAATGAACAGTCTTGTCATATCACTATTTACTTCGTGACGTGGTTTGATTGTTTTGATGTCAC
>CALLUT010000152.1 GCA_938010495.1 Candidatus Absconditabacterales bacterium | reverse complement strand
CTCCAGAAGCTCCGGCTGAAGAAGTAAGCTCAGAAGAATAAACCCATTTGTAATTACTGTCTTTTTAACTATTTATAGTATATAAACTACAATGACTGACGAAACAACAACAATTGAACTGTCTAAGGACGCACAAAAAATCCTAGACTTAGTAAAAAATCTTTCTGCTGTTGATCTTAATCAACTTGTTAAAGCACTTGAAGAAGAATTCGGTGTGTCTGCTGCAGCTCCTGTAATGATGTGAGGATGAGGTGGAACATGAGATGATGACGGTGGAAGCGATTCTGTAACTGTTGAACTTGCTGAGGTAGGACAACAAAAAATCGCTGTAATTAAAGCTGTTAAAGAAATTCTTGGACTTGGACTAAAAGAAGCTAAGGAAATCGTAGAAAAAGCGCCTGCTGCAGTTAAGGAAAATATTCCTGCTGAAGAAGCAGAAGCAATTAAAGCTAAGCTTGAAGAAGCTGGTGCAACTGTTGCACTAAAATAATTATTGTATGAGTAGATTTTTTACCTTCTGTATAAACACGATAAATGAGTGTTGTTCAAGATATTGTAACTAAAAAAGTCTTTCTCGCACATCCAAAAAATCATTCAAACCCTAAAACAAGAGATTCTTGGTTAGGGACACAAAACTGAATGGTAATTCTTGATCCAGATGCAGTTGCTGCACAACTTGAATCAGCAACTAAAATGTTTGCTGAAGCAAAAAATTCTGGGAAAGAAATTCTTGTGATATGTGAAAAAGAAATGTATAAAGAAAATGTGGAAAAATTAGCTGAAAAGTCTGGTTTCCATTATATGAATCACAAGATTCCTGCTTGAGTATTGACTAATTTTGATACTCTTCTAAGTAGAATTAAAAGTCTTCAAGAAATGAGAAGTTATGTAGACACAGAATCTTTCTCAAGTCTTACGAAGAAAGAACAATCTATGAAGAAGAGAGCCTTAGCTAAAATCGAAAAAGTATATAAGTGAGTAGTAAATCTTAGAAAAAGACCTGATCTTGTTATTATTGTTGATGGTCAAATGATGCATAAATTTGTTGAAGAAGTAGAAAAACTTTCTATCCCTTCAATAATCTTAGCATCATCTAACTTTGATATGTGGACTAAATCGCATCTAGTACTTTGTAATGTAAATAGTCAACAAAGTATAGATTTCGTATTACAAACTATTACTTGAAAATAATTACTCGCTTTACTTAATAACTATGCTGAATGGTTGAGCAAGCAAGATGAGTTGATTGATTAATTGATGAGTCCTATGTTCCAAGTAGTGTAGAAAGAAAAAAAGCTGTACTGATGTACTTTTTTGTTTGAATTGTGTTAGCACTTTCTAAACAAAAAGCTTCGGTGTATGAATTCTTTCACTTAAGACAGGCGTTGTGACGATGGATGGTATTCTTCTTCACGATGATGATATCATTAGTGTTTATTTTTATTCCATATATGCGGGTTTTACCAATCTTGGTATTCTTATCATTTATGATAGTGTGGGTTTTGTTTGTAAAACAAGCCTACGAATGAAGATATACAGTTGATGATGATAAGGTTATATTGCCTTTCTATGCATGATTGGGATGATGGGTAGTAAGTATCTTTGAATTAGATATTTATGATCCAGAACAGTAATTTTATAAATAAGAACAATTTCTAATGACAGATGTTGCTTTAATTAAACAATTAAGAGGTATTACACATGCTCCTTTAAAGGATTGTAAATCAGCGCTTGAAGAATCTAATGGGGACCTTGATCGTGCTCAAGAAATTTTGAGAGAAAAAGGTGCTTTAAAAGCTGCTAAAAAAGCTGATAGAGAAACTAATGAGGGTACAGTATGTGTTAAACAAATAGATTGAAGAACTGTGTGAATTAAGTTAGCTAGTGAAACAGATTTTGTAGCAAAGAGCCCATTATTCTTGGATATTGCTTCGAAAGCTGCAGATATCTATGGAGCTTCTTGAGTATTTGATACTCTTGACTCTGCATCTGATGAAGCTAAGGCTCAGGCTGATAAACTTTTGACTGACAACTTCGTAACAATCGGTGAAAATATGAGAATAGTAGAAGCTTTCTCTTTGGAATGAAATAGTTACATCTATAGACATCCTTGAGATAAAGTAGCTGCTATTGTTTTCTTTGAAGGTGAAGAAGAAAAAGCTAAAGCTGCCGCTCTACAAGCTGCTGCTATGAACCCACAATACCTTAGTATTGATGAAGTTCCTAGTGAAGATGTAGATGCGTTAAAAATTAAATTCACTGAAGAATTAGCTGATAGTGATAAGCCAGATGACATAAAAGAAAAAATTGTTATATGAAGACTTCAAAAAGAACGACGTGAAATTGTTCTTTTAGAGCAACCATCTATTGTTGATGATTCTAAGTCTGTAAAACAGTTACTATGAGAAACAACCATAAGTAAATTTATCAGATTTGCTATATAGCAAGTCGATAGTGTGAAGATCTTAACTTTAAAGATCTTCAGTTACAATACTGTAACTTCCGGGTACTATTTATTATTTACCATTTTGAGTAATGAGAACGTATGAATTAGTTTGTGTTATTGATTCAACACTTGCTGCAGATGACGCTAAAGCATTAAAAAAACGTATTGAAGATATTATTACATGACAATGATGTAAAATTAACGATACTGATGATATGGGATTAATTCCTATGGCTTATCCAGTGAATGGACAAGAACAAGCAGTTATTGTGTCATATTATATTTCTGCTGATCCAGATGTATTAGATGAAGCAAAAAGTCAACTTCGTTTAGAAAAAGGTCTGGCTAAGTATTTCTTTTATGGAATGCATGAAAATTCACCATTTATGAAGTACTCAGAGCTTAAGAAAACATATGAAGATATGACGGCTGTAGAGGAAGAAGAAGTTGAAGAAGAAACTGAAGAATAATTCATCGTTTTATTTACTATTATTTCTAGTATCATGTTTACTAAAGTTAAAAAGAATTTTTTCTCTTATGGTGATAACGCATCACTCATAAACTGGAAATCAACAGCTCTGCTAAAAGGGTTTACAACAAGATTTTGAAACATTAAACCAAGAAAATATTCTTGATTAAGTGTTAAACACCAAAAAGCTGTAAGACAAGCTATTATAAGAGCAAGAGAGATTTGAATGCTACCATATTCTAAATAATTTATTTCACTACCTTATTATAACCCATGCCAGGTAAATTAAACAGAATAAGAAAATATGTGTGGACTAAAAGAACAAGAAAACACTGATTTCTAAAAAGAATGAAAACGAAATCATGAAAGAATGTCTTAGCTAGAAGAAGAGCTAAAGGAAGACATAGTCTTGTTGTATCTAGAAAGCGTCGTTAAAATTTTTTACGTCGCTTTACCTCATTTCTATTCTTAGAATGATCTTCAAAAACATATATACACTTCTAACATAATGTAAAAACATCCATTGTAATGGGTGATTTTCACTTTACTATTTATTGTACAGTAACAGATGGCAAAGAAGACAACAACTGCTAAATCAAAAGATTTATGATTTAAGCATTTCGGAGAAAAAAACTGAAGAGTATTTTTGGCTAAACAAAAGAAATTTGCTGAATTTCCAGATCTTTTGTGAACTCAAAAATATGGTTTTTCTAGCTTTATAGATTTTTATCTTCCGAAGCTATTTGCTGACATCAATCCGGTGTACGATATGGCTTGAGAAAGACTAGCACTTTCTATAACGGATATTAAAGTTTCAGAACCTATTGAACCAGAAAGTGTTTGTAAGAAAAAAGAAATGACTTACTGAGGTATTATTTCATGAAAAATGAAACTTACTGATACTGAAACAAATAAAGTAATGTTCAATAAACGTATTAATATTGGTATTCTCCCATTAATGACTAAATGGGGTTCATACATAATTAATGGTGTAGAAAGAGTAATTATTTCTCAAGTAATTAGATCATACGGTATATTTTTCAATTATGATAAGAGAAATCTTACACAATCTTTCAAAATTATTCCAGAAAATGGATCATGGATTGAAGTGTTTACTGAAAAATCATGAAAAATTCAATGTAGAATAAATAATTCTAGAAAATTCCTTATTACTCCGCTATTAAGAGTGTTGTGATTTGAGACTGATGAAAGTATAACAACTATGTTTGAATGAGTTATCGAAGAAGATGATTTTGATTTTATTGGTCAAACTCTAGAAAAAGATACTGTTTCTACAGCAGAAGATGCTGCTGTATACATTTATAATAAAATGAGACCTGGTGAAATTATTGATCCAGAAAGTGCTATGGACTATATCAAATCAATCTTCCTTTCTCAAGAAAGAATGAAACTTGGTAATGTTGCTAGACGTAAAATTAATATTAAGTTAGGTATTGATAAAGATCTTAAAAAACCAGAATCGCATGTTTTTGATGCTGAGGATATTGTATGAGCTATCAAATACTTACTTTGATTGGCAAATAAGAAAAGAAATTTCTACTATGATGATATTGATCATCTAGCTAATAGGCGTGTTAGGTCAACTGGTGAAACGCTTCATGCTCATCTTACTCCTGTGATGAGAAAATTCACGAAGAGCGTAAAAGGTAAATTAAGTATTTTGAATATTGACGAACCAATCAAACTTACTAGTTTGGCTAATTTCAAAATCATCGATAATTCTATCAAGAGTTTCTTTGCAACTTCACAACTTTCACAGTTCTTGGATCAAATTAATCCATTGGCTGAAATTGAACACAAGAGAAGAATTACTGCTCTTGGACCAGGATGATTGAAGAAAGAAACTGCTACCTTTGAGGTGCGTGATGTGCATCAATCTCATTATTGAAGAATTTGTCCTATTGAAACGCCTGAATGACAAAATATTGGTCTTGTTGTATACCAAGCGTTATATAGTAAAATTAATGAGTTTGGGTTTGTAGAAACTCCAGCTGTTAAAGTACAAAAATCTGTGCTACCTAAGGCTGTAAATCTAGTAAATAGAATTGCTGATGAGGATATTAAAGATGGTAAGAAAATTCTTGTAAAAGATGGTGAACTTATTGATGAAAAAGCTGCTAAAGCTATCGAAAAAGTTCATGGAAAATGAGATATGATTCCTGTTAGACCATTCCTTTCAGAAGAAGTTGAATATATTTCTCCAGAATACGATGAAAAATACATCGTAGCGGATATTTCTATCCCTCTCGATGATCATAAAAATATTATGAATAAGCGTGTACCTGGTAGACACTTCATGACTATGGAAATGTTTTATGTAAATGATATTACACATGTTGATGTAAATCCTTCACAAATCTTTTCTCCAAATACATCGATTATTCCATTTGTGGATCATGATGATGCGGTACGTGCTGCGATGGGGACTAACATGCAACGTCAAGCAACACCATTGATGCATTCAGAAGCTCCACTGGTTGGTACTTGATTAGAGGCTGATATCCCGCCTATGTCTTATGCTGTTGTACAAGCAGAATGAGCATGAGAAGTAATCTATGTAGACTGAAAAAGAGTAAAAGTTAAATATAAATCGGACATTAAAGAATATGATGCAATTACATTTAGAAGATCAAATCAAAAAACTGTAATACATCAAACACCAAGAGTGACTGTTGGACAAAAAGTAGATACTTGAGATATTTTAATTGAAGGACCATCAGTTGTTGATTGAGAAATTGCATTAGGTAAGAATCTTAGAGTTGCCTTTATGCCATGGGAATGATACAACTATGAAGATGCGGTAGCTGTTTCACAAAGACTTGTGAAAGATGATACGCTTACTTCAATTAATATTAATGAATATGAAATAGAAGTTGCTGACACAAAACTAGGGCCTGAAGAAACAACAAATGATATTCCTTGAGTAGCTCTTATGAAATTAAAGAGTTTGGATGAAGATGGTATTGTTAGAGTATGATCAGTAGTTAAATGATGAGATATTCTTGTTGGTAAAATTTCACCTAAGAGTGAATGAGAACTAAGCCCAGAAGAAAAACTTATTCAAGCGATTTTCTGAGATAAATCAAAGAGCTTCAAAGATACATCTCTTTATCTTCCTGCATGAAGTCAGTGAAAAGTGATTGATGTTGTTACTCTTGATGCTAAGAAATGAGATAACCTAAGTGCTTGAGTAAGAAAGAAAATAAAAGTATATGTTGCAGCTACAAGAAAAATTGAAGTATGAGACAAACTTGCTGGTAGACATGGGAATAAAGGTATTATTGCTATTGTAGTTCCAGAAGAAGATATGCCATATGATTCGTCAGGAACACCAATTGATATTTGTCTAAATCCACTTGGGGTAATTTCTCGTATGAATATTGGGCAAACATATGAAACACAATTAGGGCTTGTTGCTAAAGCACTAGGAACTAAATTCGCAGTACCATTGTTCTCAGATTACTGAGTAGAAGATGTTAAAGAAATGTTAACGTATGCATGATTCCAAGAAGATGGTAAAATGACACTACTTGATTGAAGAAGTGGTGTGCCGTTTGATACACAAGTGACTGTATGATACATGCATATCTTGAAATTGATTCATATGGTAGAAGATAAGATCCATGCGAGATCAGTATGACCATACTCATTGATTACACAACAACCTCTATGAGGGAAGGCAAGACAATGATGACAAAGATTCTGAGAAATGGAAGTTTGGGCTCTAGAAGCTTATTCTGCTGTATACACTCTACAAGAAATGTTGACGATTAAATCAGATGATGTAACATGAAGAAATAAAGCATATGAAGCAATTATAAAATGATGACAAATCAAAGTATCTGGATTGCCAGAATCATTTAACTTGGTGGTATATCTCTTTAAGTGACTTGGACAAAATATTATTCCTCTTTCTGAAGAAGAAGTAGATAAAATCCATAACTGAAGAGTAGAAAAAATTCTTGAACTATGATTGAAATGAATAACATGAGCTGCTTGAGTTGTTGATAAGAGTGAGGTTGCATCTAGAATGAAATCAGAAGATGAACAAGCTGAAAAACTTGCAATGATGGACACGGTAGTAAGTGAACTAAAAGAACACGGTGACATTGACGAGTAAGCAAAAAATAAACCTATTATTTTATACATTCTCTCTCCCCCATGATTAAGAAACATTTCGACTGACTACAAGTCCTCTTGGCATCATCAAAAGATGTGTTAGAATGGTCTTTTGGATCTGTAGAATCACCAGATACAATTAATTATAGAACGTGAAAACCAAAGCAAAAAGGTCTTTTTTGTGAGGCTATTTTTGGTCCTATGAAAAACTTTGAATGTAGTTGTGGTAAATACAAATGAGTAAGATACAAAGGTATTGTATGTGAAAGATGTGGTGTTGAAGTAACTACTTCTAGAGTAAGAAGAGAAAGGATGGGTCATATTGAACTAGCATCTCCTGTAGTGCATGTTTGGTATATCAAAGCTACTCCAAGTAGAATCTGACTTCTTTTAAATCTTTCTATCAATGAGATTGAAAAGATTCTTTACTATGTGAAATATATTGTTACACAAGTAAATGAAGACCAAAAGAAAAATGTGATTGCAAATCTTGATAAAGATTTCAATAATAGAGTAAATGAACTTGATAAGGTGTATGATTCTGAAAAGAAGAAGATGGCTATTGATGATAAAGATAAGAAAGAGAAGACAAAAGCAACTCATCAAGACGAACTAAGAAGAGTATATGGAGATAATAAGTCTGCGTTAGAAAAAGAATATAGTAGAGTGAAATCTATCCTATCTAATTTAGATGTGGGAAGCACAATTCTTGAAAGTGATTACAGAAATATTTTCTATAGATATGATGGAGCATTTACGTTCTCATCTGGTTCACAAGCTATTCTTACTCTCTTAAAGAGAATAGATGTTAAAGACAATATTAAAGAAATCTTAGACATATTCCCAACATTAAAAGGGGAAACAAGAAAGAAGACATTTAAGAAACTGAAACTTCTTATTAATCTTCATACTTCAGGTGTAAGACCTGAATGGATGGTGCTTACGCATTTACCAGTAATACCACCTGATCTAAGACCTGTAGTACAATTAGAATGAGGTAAATTTGCTTCATCTGATGTGAATCTGTTCTATAGAAGAGTGCTCATGAGGAACTTGAGATTGAAGAAAATGATTCAAGTAGGTATGCCTGATGTTGTAAAGAAAAATGAAATTAGACTTCTTCAAGAAGCAGTAAATAATCTTCTTGTTTGAGAAAAATGATCATCATGAAGATGATGAGCATGAGTGAAAGTATTCAAATCACTTACAGATATGCTTTCTGGTAAAGAAGGTATATTTAGAAAAAACTTACTTGGTAAGCGTGTGGATTACTCATGACGTTCTGTAATTACAGTATGACCTGATCTAAAACTTGATGAATGTGGACTTCCATTATACTTGGCTGTAAAAATGTTTACACCATTTATTATTGGTAAACTTATTGAAAGAAAAATAGTACACACTCCAAAACAAGCTGAAAAACTTATTAAAGATCAAAATCCAATTGCTCTTAAAATCCTAGAAGAAGTGATTGATGGTAAGTACGTTCTTTTGAATCGTGCACCAACACTTCATAGACTTTCTATCCAAGCGTTCAAAATTAAATTGATGCCTGGTAAGACAATTAGAATTCACCCATTGGTGACTCCTGCCTTCAATGCCGACTTTGACTGAGATCAAATGGCTGTACACCTTCCATTATGAGAAGAAGCACAACGTGAAGCGAGAGAACTGATTGCTTCTGATAGAAACGTACTAAAACCTGCGTCTTGAGATCCAGTAATTACTCATTCACAAGATATGGTTATTGGTATCTACTATTTGACTACTGAAAACGTAGAAGATAAGTGAATTCGTGGTAATTTCAACGATATTGATCAAGTAATGAATCATTATAAGAGTTCAGAACTTGCTATTAAAGATAGAGTAACACTTCGTGTTTGAGATCATCACATAGAAACTACAGTATGAAGAATTGTATTTAACAATGTTCTTCCTGAAAAAGTTGATTTTATTAATGATAAAGTTACTAAAAAGTGACTTAAGAGTATTCTTGATCAAATTTTTGATCTTTATGGAAGAGAAAAACTTGTTGAAGTAGCTGATGCATTGAAAAATCTATGATTTAAATATGCTACATTATCAGCAACAACAATGAATATTTTTGATCTTCATATTCCAAAAGAAAAAGATGAAATACTTCATGCAGCATGAGAAAAAGTTAATCTAGTACATAATCACTGGTTTTCATGACATGTTTCTGATGAAGAAAAACATAGATTAATTATTATTATTTGGTCTGAAGCTAAAGCTGAAATTGAAAGACTAGTAAGACAATGATATGAAGCATGAAACGACATTTTCAGTTGTATTGACTCATGAGCTAGATGAACATGGGGTCAAATGACTCAAATGGCAGGTATGAAATGATTGGTAGCTTCTCCATCATGAGAAATTATTGAACTTCCTATTAAGTCATCATTGCTAGAATGATTTACTCCTATTGAGTACTTTATTTCTGCGCATGGTGCCAGAAAAGGTAAAGCAGATACAGCCCTAAGAACTGCTGAATCTTGATATCTTACAAGAAGACTAGTAGATTCGTCACAAGAGGTGATTATTAGAGAAGTTGAATGTAATACTGAAGATTCTATTATTGTGTCAAAAGAAGAAGCAGAACTAAGAGGTGAATGATTTGATGAATTGATTTTTGGTAGAACAACTGCTGCTGATATAGTAGATAATAATGGGACAATGATTCTTAAAGCTGATGAAATGATCTCTAAAGTGAATCTTAAACTAATTATGGATGCCGAAGTAGATTATATAAAGGTGAGAAGTCCATTAACATGTAATACTGTTAGTTGAGTGTGTATGAAATGTTTTGGTATGGATCTTTCTTCAAGAGAAGAAGTTGTGATTGGTTCTCCGATATGAGTAATTGCTTCACAATCAATTTGAGAACCTGGTACTCAGTTGACTATGCGTACGTTCCATAGTTGATGAGTTGCTAATATGGACTGAGATATGACACAAGGTATTAAGAGG
>CALLUT010000151.1 GCA_938010495.1 Candidatus Absconditabacterales bacterium | reverse complement strand
CATAAACATTTTCACACTATCAACTTTATGCTCTTTCTTGAGTCGTTTATATAATTTTTCCCGATCCATTTTTCGTCATTGCTTAATTACTGAGACGTTTACGTTCTCGTTATCTATGTATGCATAGATTCATCATTTCTTAGTCATAAATATAGGATATCTAAATATAAAGATTGTACAAGCGAATCTCCTCTATCGGTATTTGATGCCAAAAATTGACAACAATCACTTGTAATAATATTAGTAAAAAGTATATTGACATATGTTTGTTTTAAGTCTTAAGACATTCAGAGAAAATAATCATTTCAAAAGATGATTATTTGGATAATTAAAATAATTATATAACAATAAAACTTATAGGAAATGAAAGTAAACCATACCTTTTCCTGTAGGTTAACACAGGAATATACTCCGTATAGGCCTAGAGCTGATACGGCCTCTTTGTTATTACAACAAAGAAAAAGGCCATACAGTTATGCCTATGGAAATAACTGTGTACACTAAATTTTTTTCTTAATGAAAAATATAACAACTTTTTTTATAAATTTATTAGAGTTTTTTCTTCCTAATAAATTTAAGTTTTTACTTAAAAAAACTCCCGTCTCACGACAACAAAGAAGAAAAAGTGAACGAGTAAAAATTAAGGAGACTCGTAAACAAGAAAGGCTGATATTGCTTAAAAGTAAGGCAAAAAAATCTGTCTTCCGTAGAGCGATAAAAGAAATGTCTCTTCTCCAAATATTCTGTATTTTCTTTAATGTGAAAGTTTCATCAGTAAAGAAAAGCATAGTCAATTTTGGAAAAAATCTGATTCTATTTCCGTATCACTTGCTTAGAACTATCGTTTTAGCTTTCATGGCAATACCTTCTCTTATTAAAAGCATCCCATCTTTTTGTAAGTTTTTATACAAAGAGAGTAGATCAAAAATTAAAAAGAGGTTACTTGTATTTCGTATCAATATGCGAAGACACAAGCGTGGAATAATTGCAATCTTTAAGCAAATTCCAAAAGATGGTAAAGCTATCTATTCTTTTTTAGAAGTAAATATAACTCTTGGTATTGCATACTTAGTGGAAACTATCATCCCTGTTATTCGTATTCCTGATAGAAGACGATTGGCGTTAAGTAGTTTTAGTACAAATATTAACCAATTTACTACTTCAAGTAAGGATAGACTTATAACATCGATAGCTACGACTACTCCAAAACGTTGGATTGGTTTCGCAATGACAGCGATTTTTCCATTATCAATGTTTGCACAAAATCACAATGCAACAGAGGCCTTATACAGTCCTGTGTTACTTGGTGTATTTATAGTAACATTCGTAGTGGGACTAGCTCTAGTTGTGTTTGAAGAAAAACTTCATTATGACAAAGAAGCTGCAGTATTAGGAACCGCTTTCTTCATGGGAATGATGCTCTGGAGTGTTCCAGAGTTACTAATCAATCTTGATTATCTTAGTGATGAAGTACTTCATCACTTCAAAGAAGATCTTTCTTTACATGAAAACCTTCGAAAACATTTAGTTCATCGAATGGAACATCACACATTTAAAATTGCGGAAATTATTTTCTTTTTGATGGCTGTGATGGGTGCTGTAACGATAGCTGCAAAATGGGGTGCTCTCAAATTGATGTCTAACGCATTAAAATCAGAGAACATCTACGTAATGTTGTTTAGATTAGCTGTGCTTTCATTTTTAGGTAGTGCTCTTTTTGATAATTTAGCGAATACGATTCTCATGATAACGATCATGAAAGAATTGATTCCTGAACAATCAAAAGAATTACGACTGAAGCTTGGAGCATTTATTGTAATTATGGCCAATGCCGGTGGAGCCTTTTCACCAATTGGAGACGTAACAACTACAATGCTTTGGGTTGGGAAGCAAGTATCAACAATGGGTATATTATATAATGTAATTATACCATCAATAATTGTTGGAGTTGTTACTTTATTCTATTTTGCACTCAAATTAAAACATGTTGACTTACGATCTGAATACGCTTTAGCCGCAGACAATGAAGCTAAAGAAAAAGCAGAAAGAAATGCACGAGGCGGAGATCAAGAAATAGAAACAACACTGGCTCAGAAGAAGACAATGTTAATAACACTAATTCTTGCTATAATCCTTATTCCGACGCTAAAAATGTTGTTCCACTTACCATCTCCTTTTTATGCTGGATTTGGTGCTATATTTATGGTTTGGACTATGTCTGAAATCTTAGATAGAAGAATGGTAGAATCTCATGGTGAAGGTCATAATCCTCATGGAGGACATAGAAAAGCAATGGCATCATTGCATGATCTACATTCAAATGCTTTCTACTTCTTCACAGCAATTTTATTTGCAGTAGCATTCTTAGAAGAAGCATTTGTACTACAACGAGTAGGTAATTTCCTAGATTCAAAAATGGGAAGTGAAGCAGTTGTGGTATGTTTATCTGTCCTTTCTGGATTATTAGACAATGTACCACTTGTTGCTGGAGCTCAAGGAATGTATTCTTTTGAACAAGATCATCCTTTCTGGTTTCAGCTAGCATATGGTGCAGGTGTAGGTGGTAACATACTTCCATTTGGATCTGCTGCAGGTGTTGCAGCAATGTCGTTATTACCAGGGTTATCACCTTCATGGTGGTTTAGAAATGTAACGCTGATTGCAATACTTGGATTAGCATTTGGTTTCATACCATTGTTATTCTAAGAACATTATTGCTTTGAGTAGATAACAGTAAGCCGTCCTTTAAACACAAAATCAAAACAAAAATACCAAAACAAAAATAGAATTTTTTGTTCGCATATTGTGAATGAAGGACGGCTTCTTTATCTAAGAAGTCGTTTTTTTATTATTCAAATCTATCTACCACTCTCTCCAGACAACCAAAAAAGCCTATTCTTACGAATAGACCTTTTCGGACATTTATTCCCTTCAGAGGTAAACACATGACTATTTGCCTCTGAATACCTATTGTTACATATTGTAAATGTAATGTCAAGTGTTTTTCTTTCTTTTTTTGTTTTTTAGTCATTTTATAGAGTCGTTTATTAATTGCGATAGTTAAACTCTACACAACCACCTTAAACAATCCTTAAGAAATTTAGAGAATTCATAACTCTTTCATACAGTTCTTTATCACTTCTTTTTCATCTCGAGGAATAGATCATTGATTCATTGCTCTTGAAGTAAAATTTGCCATTCATGTGATGATCACGATATCTCAAGGTTGTGCTATTTCCAAACCACGACGAATTGCATCTGTTCTATCTTGTACTAATTCGTATGTCTCTTTGTATAAGTTTTGATCTATTCATCACTCTACTGCTTTCATAATAATCATACCATCTTCATGGTAATTTTCATCCTCGGTAACAATAACGTAATCATTATATTTCGTTGCTACTTCTCACATCACTGGTCTTTTTCATTGATCTCTGTTTCATGTAGCTCCAAACACTGCGATCTGTTTTTTGAATCACAATGAACGAACCGCTTTATATAAGGTAGTCAATCAATCAGGAGTTAATGCAAAATCAATCATAGCAGTTACTCAGTTTGAAGCGACAACAAGTTCTTGTCTTCAAGGTAATCATGGGAACGAAGTGAGTCATTCTACACACTGCTCTCGAGTGGCTCAAGCACGCATAGCTAATCTTGCTGCTATCATCATATTGTCAGCGTTAAATGCTCACAACGTTAATGTATCAATTGGAGCAGCCTTATCTCAGTAATGCATGGTAAATGAAAGCTGTGGATTTTCTGTAACAGAATCAACATATATATCAGCTGATTTATCATATCAAAAAGTTTGTAATTCTTTAACACGAGATAATTTTTTTGCTAAATCTCAAAAAGAAAATCATGACGGGATTATTCATAAAGAATCTCTTGCTGCATATTCGCGAAACAGTCTCATCTTTGTGCGGAAATAATGGTCCATAGTCCAATGAAAATCTAAATGTTCGCGAGTCAGATTTGTAAATCCTACTCCTTTAAATTTTATCGGCCGAATCCTCCATTGATACATCGCATGTGATGATGGCTCTACTACCATATGTGTGAGTCAATTCTTCACAGCTTGACGGAGTAACTTCTGGAATGTCCAGTGACTCACACTCGTGAGTTTTGTATGATTTGAATTTTTCCCATCACCCACATCAATACTCACCGTAGAAATTATTCATACCTTGTATCATGCTGATTTCATCAAATGATAAAGCATTTCGTTTGTTGTAGATTTCCCATCTGTTCACGTAACACCGTAGCATTCTAGTTTTCTTGAAGGGAATCAGAAAGCACATGTAGAAACAAAAGCTTTGCTCCACATATATCCTCTGTATATCATATTTCTTCTAATTCGATGTTTGTTCATAGTTCTATTGGTAGGGGTTTCAATTTATAATGCAACAAAAAAACCCTACTACACTAGGCAGAAGGGTTCTTATGTAACAGTATTATGAAAGACTAGTTAACAGCTTTCTTAAGGTCTGTTCATGCTTTGAACGTACAAGCGTTTCTAGCAGCAATCTTAATTTTTTGTGAAGGATTTTGTGGATTAACACCCATTCTTTCTTTTCTGTGTGATACTTTGAAAGTACCAAATCCAGTAAGAGAAAATCTTCCATCTTTCTTTAGACTTGTAGTAATACATTCTAGGAAACAGTTAATCATGTCTCCAGCTAGTCTTTTAGAAACACCACATTTGTCAGCGATATAACCAGTTGCGTAAGTCTTATTCATTGTTTTTTATCGAAAAAAGTAAAATACTCTATTATAATATAGCACTATCCCCCATTTTCAAGGGGTTTCAAGCATTTTACTTATATATGTATATTTATTAAAATAACAAAAAACCCTTTAAACAAGGGCTTTTTGAGTGTTTTAGTGTTTTAATCAAATCAAATCTATTGACATTTTTTAAATAAAAGCTTTTATATATTTAATGAAGCTCTAACTTTTTGTAATGCTCTTGAAAGTCTTTTTCTAACTGCTTCTTGTTGAATATTTAACATCATAGCAATTTCTTCGTAATTCATTTGTTCCACATATTTCATTACAATCACTTGATATGACATTTCATCAAGATTCTCCATTGCAGATTTGATAGCACTCATTTCAAATGAACCTTGCATCGCTTTTAGTAATTGATCTGGATCGGTTGTATCACGATCCATCACTTTTTCAGTATTATGCACTTCTTTTTTCTTCTTAAAATGATCCTTGAGCATATTTTTAAATACGGTCCAGAAAAAACTTTCAAATTTGTACGAGACATCATATTTATCTAAAACACGTCGCAATTTAACATAAAAATCACTAACAAGATCCAAAATTTCTTGTTTAGGTAATGAGTAACGTCATGCTACATAACGATACAATTGATCAACTGTTTGTTTATATAACTCACCAAACGCCTGTTTATCACGGCGTTGTAAACGAGCTACAAATTTATCATCAAAACTCATTACTAGTTTATAGACAATCTATTTATTAAAAGAACTTTTTTTCTTGAATTGCTGGTTCTATTTTTTCTTCAAATACGCTACGATCAAATCACGGTCAACTCGTATCCATAGTAAGAAGTCTTTTTTCTAAGTCATCGTCATGGATATTTAGTATTTCGTTAAGTTCTTGCACTTTAGCAAAAGCATCTTTGAGATGATACTGGTATCTATTTAATTGAGATACAATTTTTGCATAGTCTTCATTTTGTTGTAAGAGTTGTTGCGCTTTGTACTTAAGAATTCTGTTTTGTTCAGCGTGTTCTTGTGAATCATGTGCAATTGATTCATTTTCATGAAGCAATGTTTTGTACTGTTCCCTCAATTCACTTACTACTCATGCATCTCAAAATCTAGCATAAGCAACACCATATCATAATAATCATCACAACAATAGTCATAGTATTCACAGCCAAATCATCAACGTACAATAATAGGTAAACATATATATACGTGGATTATAGGACGTTCATGCCCTAAATCAATGAATTTTTTGAACTGGTCAAGGTGACTCTGTGTAATAATCAATTTAGACTTGCACTTTTTTATTAAAAACGCTACTATAATTATAGTCTTTTTTTAAATATAAACAAAAAAATAACATGGCAAAACCAACAGGTCTAGAACCATTAGAAAATCTTCTTCAAAAAATCGAAACAGAAGTTAAGAGAGCTAGACTTATGATACAACAAATACAATGATGAGAAAATATCGATATTAAAGAAATTTCACTAGATGATATCTCAAAAAAATTAGAAATTCATGACTGAGAAGAAGGGAAAATCGTAGAATGAGTCTATGATTGATACTTTATGGTATGATCAGATAAGAAAAAATATCCAGTACCAATGAACTACTCTAGTAAGAGTAAACTCATCCCATGAGATGTTTTGAAACTAAAAGTAATGGACGATGGAAAACTTATCTACAAACTCATCTGACAAGCAAACAGAAAATACGTAAGAGCAACACTTACAAAAACTGATGAAAACAAATACACTGCAATCGCTGATGAAGGAGAAGTATACTTCCTCAATCAAGCAGCAGTAACATATTTCAAAGGAAAAACTTGAGATGAACTATCAATCATCGTAAACGCTGATGGTATTGGAAACTTCGCTGCTATCGAAGCATTAATTCCACAAGGTGGGTAAGAAAAAAATTATTGAATACTAACACAAATATGTTTTCAATCAGTTAATGTTAGAACAGGTTCTATATATGACGAACTGGATTCTCATAAGAGATTCTCTTCAATTATTGTACAATTTCATCTTCTCATTTCATTAGTAGAAAAAACTAGAAAACGCGGTCCTAAGTTAGCAATACAGTATTCGTTAGGTACATTGCAATTTCATAAGTTGAGATTTAAGTTTTTCGAATCTTTTGGAACAGAGTTTAAATACTCATCTGGTATAATTATTGAGGTAATTCATGTCTCCTCACC
>CALLUT010000150.1 GCA_938010495.1 Candidatus Absconditabacterales bacterium | reverse complement strand
ACCATTTGATTATGTTAAGCTTAACAGCAAGACTAAAACAATAGTATATCGAGAGAGAGATGAAAAATACAGCAGAGTCACAGATCTTGATTTTATTCATAAAGGGCAATTGCCATTTGATAATATCGGTCCTACTCATGTCGATGGAGTATTTATAGTCCACCATTCATTTGCTCGTAAATCTCTTTGGACTCTTTATGGGAATGAATTACTTCCTCCTGATAACTATATTATTGACAGTAATCAGGACTATCTCTCTTTTGCACAAGATGATAAGAGTGGCTACATTTCGAAAAATCATAGGGTTGTTGTTCTTTCTCAACCAAGTGATGATGTAGTTCATATTACTAACGTGTTAGGATCAGGAAGATTCCTTGCCCGAATTACTTCAGGTACTACATATTATTTTGGTATCATTGGATTAGAAGGAGAGGTAATCGTACCGTTTGACGTCATGAGCAATCGTCCTCATGTCTTTAAAAAAGAAATTGACGGAACAATGAAAGAAGTTGTTAGGCTTGATAGAGGAGAAAAGATTTATTATTATATGCTTTCAACTGGTGAATTAATTAGTTCTCATGCTAAGAAAAACTCTATTTTCTAAATAAAACACAACTAAACTAAAAAATTACAAACTAACCAAAAAAAGTAATAGAGGCCGACAGTCATATTTGACGGCCTCTTTTTTAATTCACAAAAATAAATGTCGCAAATAAATATTTATTATACAATAATTCACAAAATTATGTCGCGAATATCTCTTGAAATTGTTATAATATATTATATCATAAAATCGTTTTATGTCATATTTTATGTAAATGAATAAGAAGCAGAAGAGACAACAAATACTTACTGATATTATCCAAAAAAAATGACCAATCCAGATGTCAGCTATTATTGAATTGTTAGAATCACAAGGTATAAAAACTGAGAGTAGAACTATTCAAAGAGATATAATAGAATTATGAACGCTCGTTATAAAATCATGAAAATGAAAAAGCACGAAATACTATATTGAGAAAGATAGGCTAAAAGTATTTATCTCTATGCCATTCACTGGTAAGAAATTTAATGACTTGGTACAAGAAAGAATTGCTATGTCAAAGGTAGTTGAATCATTTGGTTTTGAACTGGTTGAACAGTTTATTGGTTATCAATTTGAAGAAGATTTTATGGACAAATCACATGACCCATCTTTTATTGTTGGAAAAGACAAGAACTGGATGAAAGAATCTGATGTTGTGATTGCAGATCTTTCATCACATTCAATTTGAGCATATCAAGAAATTGTTCTCGCAAAAGAACTCTTCGATAAAAAAGTTTATGCAATTGTACCTCCTGAAAAAAGGAATCATTATTGGATAAGATTTTATACAGATTTTTTCTTTGATTCGCTTGATGACGCATTGGAGCAGATTAAAATAGATTTTGATAATACGCATGCTGGAATAACAGTAAAAAGAAATCAATATGATCCGATAGCAGTTGAGTATAAAAGAATTGAAAATACAGATGTTCAGAAATGTGTATATGATTTTGAATTAGAAAATTTTCTACAAGAATACGGAAAAAATAAGAATGTTGTTGTGTTACATTGTTGAAGTTGACACAGAGTAAGGATAGCTAGTAAATATGCTAAAAACGTTGTAGGTATTGATTTGTCAACAAGACAAATTTCACTGGCTCAATTAGAAGAAGCAAGAAACCCTGTTCATAAAGTTTCTTACCATGCATTAGATCCATACTTTTCATGATTTAAAAATGAAATTAATGCTTTAGAGATAGAACAAGCAGATATTGTTATTGGGTTTTTCTTGCTCGACCATGCTAGGAATCAAAATGAATTGGCTGTAGTGATAGATAATTGTAAGTATTTACTAAAAAAAGATGGTATATTTTTATGAATGGTAGATAATCTAGATATAACAATCCCTTCGTTGAGTTCATATTGAGTTGTAATAAGCTCAGATAGTGATGAACCATTAAAAGAATGACAATCAAGAAGAGTGTCTATATATGAAAACCAGAAAGAAGTCCTTCATTTTCATAATTATGCTCGATCTAAAGAAACATTAAAATCAATATTTTTAGAAAATAATTTTGATGATTTTTATTATAGAAATGCTATAGTTTCAAATAATCTAAAAAAGAATTATCCAAAAGGGTTTTGGAAAGATTATGAGCAGGAGCCGACTCAATGAATCATCATTGCAAAGAACTAGTAATTTCTCTATAAAGGAGAGAGTAGTTTTATATCTTTAGTTATAGTAGTAGTATAACATGCAAAAAACAGATATCTATTGTGATCAAATCCTCAATTGAAAAATACCTATAAGTAAGGTATATGAGTCTGATCTAGTATTAGCTTTTCATCATACTAAACCGTTCTACAAAAATCATATAGTTGTCCTTGTGAAAGAGTGTGTTTTAGACATTACATGTATTGATCCTTATAATACAGAACTCCTTAGCGAAATCCAAAAAGCTATAAAAATTTCTATTGAGACTATATGATATACTGAATTTGATTCTTGAGTGAAAGTGGTTACAAATTTATGAAAGTACCAAGACAGCACACACTTACATTACCATGTGATTTGTTGAGAGAAAGAAATTGATTAATAGCTTTATTGTTTTATCTACAAATGAATCCATCAAATTATTCTGACATGCAACCTATTATAGATCAAATTGATACTATGATGAAAGATTTTTCTCATACATGCAAAGATATTTGATATGGACTAAGATGGACATTTGATAATTGAATGCGATTTGATCTTATAGATTATAAGAGACATGATACAATGTTTTTGAGAGTAGGACGTGGAGCGTGGTTTGTTAAACAATATCCGATCCTACATGGTATGTTTGATAATGTATCAAAAGTAATTGCTAAGTTTGAAATACACACTGAACAAACACTGAATAATAAACATTTTGTATGATTATTACCTCTATTGGATCAAGCTCCTAGTGCTGCAGGGTTATGTAAACCATAGTAATTATAATCTTCTTTATTTCTGTTATATTCGTTTGTAACCTATTATACTTTCAATCGTCTTAATATAGTGTCTTTATTTTATTGATTGTAATGTCTTGAGTTTGATCCTGCTGTTCACCTAAAAATAATCCGACAATAATCCAACGTATTTTCCTAATAGTTGTAGCTTTGCTGCTTGCATGGGGTTTAATTAGTTTTGATATGATGTCAATATTAGATGGTACACAAATTTCGAGTAATTTGTGGATTATTTTCTTATTGTGAATTGTTGCATCAATATCCACTTGCTTAGCAGTAACATGATGAGTAATTGTTGCTTATACTGAATTAACAGTTAATGATAATGATACATCACATTGGCTATGGCTTCATCAATGATTTTTGCATCTATGAAGAGTTATTTGATTTGTATTATTGTGATGATTATTGTGATTGCTTGGTCAAGAAATTAGTTATTCGTTATGATTTAGTGGACGACTTAATCTAATTGCAGCTTGAATTATACTTGTACTTGCTTTCCAGATTCTTGGTATTATACCTCATATTAAAGTGTGAGATAATAAACAGAAATTTTTCCAATCGCTTTGAAATAAATATTGAAAACGCAAAAGAATAACTATGCTGTTCTGAGCTGCAACAATTATTATACCTTGTTGATTTACGCAAATGGTTCAACTTATGGCTCTTGCATCATGATCTTGGATTATGTGAGGATGTATGATGTGAATTTTTGCTTTAGGAACACTTCCTTGATTGTTGGCATTATGAATTTGAACTTCATTTGCTAAGGCATCTCATAAACAATACTTTGAACGACTTATTGCTGTAGTTTTGATAGCTTTTTCTGTATTTAGTATACGATGAAGTTTCTGATTATTATGAATAAGGGATGCAGTTACGCAATGAAGATTAGTTCCACAAGAAGTAATGAACCTGGAAGCTATGGATCAGAAAGGTGTGGCTCGAGAAACGATTTCTTTTGTGCATGATTGATTTTCACTTTTCCCAGAAGAACTATTTATAGAATCTTGAAAAAATTATAAGATTGTAATAGAACCGACTGTTGATGGATTGTGATGCATGACAACTATCGCTTTGCCTGCAATTAGTAAAGAAATATATCCAGTAAGAGAGTGAATTGAAATCATATTTGAAATTGAAAATGCTCAAAAAGGTGATTATACTTTTGTATGTTCTTCAATGTGAATGGAGCAGTGAAAAATTATGGTTCGATAAAATTGTAACCTTTTCTTTGCTTATCCGTCTTAGTATATGCCCAACATGTTTTAAAACTAACTAAATACTTATGGCTGAATGTACTTGTACTGTGTGTAGATGCACAGACTGATGAAATGAATGTACGTGCGCAACTACTTGATGTTCTTGTAAAGAATGCGCATGTGAATGATGTGGTAGCAAATAATTTTATGACTCTTACGACTCAAGAATTATGGGAGACGTATTCGCAAGAATTACGTCGCTATATAGCTGCTCGTATTACCTGACCTGTTGTTGATGACATTCTTCAACAGGTTTTTCTCAAAACTCATGAAAAAATTACCACTATAAAAAATAAGTGAGCTGTGAAATCATGGCTTTATCGTACGACTCAACATGCTATTATCGATCGGTATCGTAGTGAATACTGATGAAAAAGTTGAGAGATGAGTGATTCTTTCTGGGACCTTCTTGAAGATGACACTAACTCACAAAATGAGATGACTATAACCAAAAATATCTCTTCGTGTTTACTTCCAATGATTGAAGATTTAGATGAGCAATCTAGAAAAGTCATGGAACGTTTCCTACTCCCATGAGTAACACAAAAAATCATAGCCGAAGAGCTATGATTGTCTGTATCAAACGTAAAAGTAATTATCCATAGAGCAAAAAAGAAATTACAGTCCATGTATGCTCAATGCTGTTATCAATACAAAGACGAACATTGAAATATCATAGATACCCGATGTTCTAAGAATTGTTGATGTACCAATACTCCTATTGCTTAATTGAAAGAGTCATCTTAATATCTTCAAGAGGTCTATCACCACGATCTTTTTGTACAGCAGCAATAGCGTCTATAACTTCAAGTCATGATGTAACTTCTCCAAATACTGTATAATCGTTATCTAGCATTGGTGTTCATCAATCTTTAACATATCTTGCTCTTTGTTGTGTAGTGTATGTTATTCACTTTCTAGCTTCCATTTGATCAAGTGTTTCATTCGTTTGTGATCATCATTGAACAATATAGAATTGTGATCAACTAGATTTTTTATCAGGATTTGATGGTCAACCAGTTCTTGCAGCAGCAAGTGTTCATTTATAGTGAGGTTCTCAAATTTCTGCATCAACTAAGTATCATGGTCATCATCTTCAAAGTGATACTCATGGTTGTGCATCACGAGAATCAGGATCTCATCATTGAATCATAAATCATTCAATTACTCTATGGAAAAGTAGATCATCATAAAATCATTCTTCAACTAACTCCAAGAAATTATCTCTATGAAGAGGAGTACTATCATATAATTTTATTTCCATAGTTCAATAATCTGTTGTTAATGTTACCATATTCATAGTATCTGACATTGGTTCATCTTCCATATCTATTGCTTCTTTGTCTTCCATATCCATTTCTGCTTCGTCTGTCATACCTGATGCCTGCATCAAACTCTTTGATAAACGATCAATAATCCATTCATTTCTTTCGTTTCAGGTAACTTTAGATTCAAACTTCTTAAGTAAATCGAGTACTGGTTTATAATTTCAGTTCATTTTTTTCTCAATGATATCAGAGATTTTATCTGATACAGTATCAACAAGTAATTCTTCTTGAGGAGAAGCTTGATATGCAGCAAGTACTACAGAAAAACTAAATAACAAAACAAGTAAGCAAGAGAGTAACTTTTTCATGGGTATAAACGAATAATAAATAGCTTGAGACTAGTCGTTTTTTCCTTTAATGCAATATAAATAATTAGGTATCCCATGCTTCTTGCAGTTGATCTATATGTAATATAGTGTCTTCATATTTCTTGCTTAATCATTGTTCAATGTATTTTCCTGCAATGATAGCGGTTATGATTTCTTTATCTTTTGCTGTTAAAGCTGCCTTAAAGACTGGAAACTTATATATTTGCATTAATGTATGAGAAGAAAGATCTCTTCATTTTTTGTCATGTAAGCTGATATTTTTATCTATGACCATCATTTTTGCTATAGTTTCTTTAAACGTGCGTCGACTGATACTAAATTCATCAAAATCTGGATTTTCTTGTACTGCTTCTGCATCACGAACAAGTCTTGTATTTACTGTTGCCTTGTAGCGACGTGGATTAAACATTCCACTCAAATATATTTCTAAATCTGGACGCTTTCTTTTGATCTTTTTTGAAAAGAGTTTCTTCTCTAAAAAATCCGGAGCACTATTTCTGTATAAACAATACTCAGCTCATTTTATTGCAATTTCTCATTCTCAGTGATGATGTATTCCCAACAACCAATGTAAAATACCATGAAGCAAATCTGCCATATGCATATCAAGATATTTTCTTTTTTCTTTTGGTGCTGACCATCTTAATCTATCAAAATAATTTCTCTGTCATTCTCATAACTCTTCAAGATACCTAAAAGAGATCATTCCTTGTTCTTTGTTGAATCTTGGATCAATGACAGTTAAAATCATATTTCAAAATTCATTATTTATCATTCTCAAATCATGGAATGTTGCATCTTCTCAATGTCTTTCTAAAAGAGTATCATAAATTCTCTCCTCTCGATCTTGAGTATGTTCTTTAATCTCGCGTTGGATTTCCTCGATCTGCGATGGAGAAAAATTTTGTATTGATGAATCCATTTTTATTTTATAAATAAAAACACAATAAAGTCAATAATTTAATTATTTGATTGAAAGGTATGATAAGATTCATATACTTTCCGTCATTGATTTTAACTTATCTCTATCGACGTGATACATCAACTTCCACTGAGGAAAAAAAATATAAAAAAACAGAGTAAACAAACAAACACACAATATGTGAAGATGTGAGTATTGTTTCTTTTATTGTTACTTGCATGATGATATGGAGTCCATACTTATGTACAAGGAGCTCGCTATGAAGAAAAAATTACTACGGAATTTGATGCTCAAGTTAAAGAATTAATAAACGAAATGACTACCTATGATGTTGATTCATTTGCATATGATCTTGGAAGTATTGAAACTATCCCTTTTGAGATCAAAGAAAATGTTGATGACTATCTTATATGAATACGTGAACAATTCTCTACAGCTGTAGATACAGCAATTGATAACTGATCATTAAGCATGAGAAGAGAAATTGATATTAGTGAACATATTGCAACGATGACTGTAAAAGAAAAAATCGCCCAGTTGTTTATGTTTTGAATACAATGAATCTGATTAACAGAACAAGATAAAGAATTCTTTGATGCATATAAACCATGATGAATTATCCTTATGCAAAAAAATATCAGTCAACTCACTGCATGATTGACGCAAAACATTCAATTAACAAACAATAAAACACCTCTCTTTGTTTCTATAGATCAAGAGTGAGGACCAGTGAAGAGAGTAGAGGAAGATCTTCCATGACAACAAAATGTAGGATTGGATAATATATGTGAGGTCTATCAAACCCGTGCAGATATATTAGAAAAACTATGAATCAATATGAATTTTTGAATAGTGGCTGATGTATCAACAAACAAGTATTCATTTATTTATGATAGAGTATTCCCTTGAGATGTTTCAGAATATGTATCTCAAGCTGTTTCTTGTACAGATAAAACATTAAGTACCATAAAACACTATCCATGACATTGAGTAGTCCCATGAGATTCGCATAGAGGTGTATTAACGACTCGTATAGAATGTAATTGATTGGAATCGATTCATATCCCGCCATTTACCACATGAGTAGAAAGCGGTACTGATCTCGTTATGATGTGACACATCAAAGTGCCATGTGTAGATTCAAGATTGCCAGCTTCACTGTCTGAAACACATGTAAAAAATCTTAGAGATTCATGATTTGAATGACTAATCATAACTGATGACATGGATATGATTGCTAATGATTATAATCGAAAAACCTCATTGCAATACGCTTTACTTGCTTGAAATGACATAGTTCTTTATGTGGAAGATACAGTTAAAAGATCCCAAGTAATGGAAGCAGCATTTGGTTATTATGATCAATGAATTTTGACAGATGAGATGATTGATACCCGTTTAGAAAGGATTCTAACAAAGAAAAATAAAATAATCACTATGCAAAAATATATTCCCCTTTCATTGTATCGTCGAAGTAACTAGGAAAAAAATGTTATATATAAAAAAAACTCCCACAATACTGTGAGAGTTTTTTTTATAGTGTAAGAGAAACTGATTATGCCTTTCCTCAATCAAGGATGTCTTGATATTTTTTAAGTCCATCCCAATCTCCTTTAACAGCATATTCAGATTGAATACCCCATGTAGAAGGATCATGCATTTGGAATCTTTTACCAGCGTTCTCTAGAATCTTTTTAACAGCAGATGTATCTGCATTCATAAGATCTTCAAACGTTAGGATACCACCATTGTGAAGATGTTTTTCAATAGCTGGTCCAATACCTTCTATTTTCTTAAGGTCATCTTTCTTTCCAGATGTTTTTGTAGCAGCGGCAGCTTTAACTGGAGCAGCTTTTTTTGTTTCTGTAGAACATGTTCATCAATTACATGAACCACAATTAGTGCATGTACAAGAATCTCCACAGTTACATCCTGCGTCACAAGCACAACACCATGTCATAGCCCAGTAGAAAATACATGCTGAAAATACGAATCATAATAGTAGTGAAGCTAATGGTTTTAGGTTCCATAGCCAATCTTGCGTGTGAGCTAAGATCCATAATGATAGTAAGAAAGAAGCAACTACAAGTAATGCAAACCATAGAGACTTACAACTTCCACAAGAATGGTATTGTTTCCCGAAGTATCTACATACGAGCATTCATAATATAAACACGATTAGTGCTGTTATAATAATCATAATAATTTTTGATAAATAAATATAAAGAATAAGTAGATCTATTTTTGTGTAAGAACTCTATAAGTCCATTTTCATAATTGCTCTTTAGTAACTAAGTTTTCACCAAATGAAGCAAGAGTTTCTGATTCGTCAAGAACTCATAATTCTACAGCTTGAGCATGGTAGTTTGCATACCAAGGAGTAGTGGTTTCGTCTAAGTATCATACTTTACTTCTCATAAGAGTAACAAGTATTTCATACTGAGTCATTTTTCTATTTGGCATAAAGTTTCCATTAGAACCTCTTAGAAGTCCATACTGACAACTTTCTAAAATTGTTCATTGAAGAGCAGTTGTAACTTCAGAAATATCTGGGAAATCACATCCTTCTCTCTCTTCATCTAAATCTATTTCTGCATAATTTGCATATTCAGTCAGAAGTGGAGTAGCTGTAGCTCTTGTTAGAATTTGGCTAGTCTTATATTCTTCAAGTGTTCTAGAAGTAATTAATTCGTTGTCTCTCAAGAAAACAAACCAAGGTGGAAGAACTTCTTCAGCTTCTTCAACAACTTCTTCAACTACAGGTGCTGGAGTTTTAACAGTCTTCTTAGCTGTAATAACAGCAGGTAAAGCTGGTGTAGCAGGATGATCTATCCATAAACCAAATTGTCCCCAAAGGAACCATAATAATCCAAGCAGTGCTATTCAAAATCGAATAATTGACATGCAAGCACTTTTGCAAGATTTACATTTCATAAGTATTTCATAAATTTTAAAAAGTATTTAATCTATGCTACCAATAGTTAGGTTGATTACAATCAATGAGTATATAGAAGTATTTTTTTGTTAATGTCAAATTAGTGTTTCTTTTTCCTTTTTACTCATCTTTTTGATAGCATATTCTCCTTTAGAAGCTTCAGATCTATCTGTGGCTTCCTTATGCCAGACCAGTTCTACTGGGCGTTTATTTTTTGTGTATTTTGCTCATGGTTTGTCTCAAAGACCATTGTGCTCTTCTATTCTCCTTTTAAGATCAGTTGTTATTCATGTATATAATGATTGATCACTACATCTAACTATGTAAGTATATCGCATTATTTTTACTAGTTATAATAAATAATAAGTGTATACATAAATATAAATTTATACTTACACAATACAATGCACAAAAGACTTACTCAAACCTCAGTAAATATTACAGCTTTTTGTCAGGGAAAAGTTTTATTGATGAAACGTTGAAGCAAAGTATCAGTAGATCAAAACAAAGTAAATAATGTATGAGGAAAAGTAGAACTTTGAGAAACAGTTCTTGAGTGCGCTCGAAGAGAATTTCTTGAAGAAACTCCATATAAGATTGAAAAGAGTGACCTAACATTTAAATGATACGCTCATATTTATGAATGATATTCCAAAGATCGAGTAATGACATTTTTTGAAGTACATCTTCCTGATGAGACAGATTTACATCTTGTTGATGGATTTGTTATAGATTGAGATGAAGAATGAATCTTGTTTTGGGAAGATCCAAAGAAAACACTAGAACATGATTGTGTAGATGATCTTCATTACTTATGGGAAGCAGTGTGCACCCCATGAAAACAATTCTTCTTTAATTGAAGAATAGATGAAAATTTAAAGGTAGCAGAGTATAATTTAGATATACAATAATCCTAATGATTCAAAAAGTAATAGATGTAGCTTATCATTCATGATCAATACTTATGAAGTATTTTTGAACAGATTATGAAATACACTACAAGACATCAAAAAATGATCCAGTAACAATTGCTGATAGGGAATCAGAGTTATATCTTCGTGACGCGTTACAAGAAATTATTCCATGAAGTCAAATACTTTGAGAAGAATGAGATGACAGTATTGATGAATATTCATGATATGTGTGGATAGTTGATCCTCTTGATTGAACTAAAAATTTTACTAACTGAGTAGAAAGATTTTGAACACTTATCTGATTGTGTAAAGATTGAGAGCCTGTTCTTTGAGTATGTTTTTTTCCTAAGATTTGAAAATTGTATTACGCTGAAAAATGATCAGGCTCTTATGTGATATATCAATGAGAAACCCAAAAAATCACAGTTGATGAAAAAAGAACTGATGCTATACTTCCATGAGAACCAACATGAAGTTGTTCATGATTAACCTGTTGTATGATTGCGGAATGAATGCAATGAGGTATCCTTAAAAAACATAATAGAAATTGAAAACGAGATTTTTGTTGACCACAAGTGATACTTGAAGAATCTTGATGAGTCCTGACTGACTCAAACAATAATCCTATAGACTATACTACCAAAAATAATACTATAGAGCATTGAAGTATTGCTGCTAATAAATCTATCCACAAGTATTTATCCTCCTTATTATAATTCTATGACAACACAAGAAATCGCAACAAGATTAGTAGAACTATGCCGTGCATGAGACTACGATAATGTTTACAAAGAACTTTATTCTCCTGATATTATTTCAGTGTGACCAAAATGATCACCAGAAGAAGAACCAGTTGTTTGACTTGATTGATTGGCAGAAAAAGGAAAAAGATGGAGCGAAATGATGGAAGAATTTCTCTGATGACGAGTGAGTGACCCTTTAGTTGCTTGAAACTTTATAACACTTACTATGTGATTTGAAGCTATCTACAAATGACAAACAGAATCAAAAAAAGAAGAAGAAGTATGTGTGTACGAAGTGAAAGAGTGAAAGATAATCAAAGAAATATTTTTTTATGATGTAGAGTAATAAATCAGTAATGAGTAAAACATATGTTATTGTAGATATAGAAACAACAGGGCTAAAAAGAGATTACCACTGAATCACAGAAATTGCGGCAGTGCGTTTTGATTGAGAAAAAATAATTGATCAATGGGAAACTTTGGTAAACCCATGAATGAATATATCTCCAACCATTACAAGATTGACATGAATTACAAATGCAATGGTTGCTGATAAACCATATGTTCAAGAAGTGTTGCCATGATTTTTGAAATTTTTATGAGACGATATATTTGTTGCTCATAATGCATCATTTGATAAATGATTTTTGGATTACAATGCATGATTCCACTGTTGACATGAATGGACAAACCAAGTGCTTTGTACAAGAAAATTAGCAAACAGAATGGTACCTCATTTGAGAAGTAAAAGTCTTGCATCTTTATGCGATTATTTTTCAGTAACAAATGTTCAAGCTCATAGAGCTATGGCTGATGTTCAAGCAACAGTAAAAATTTTGGGACATATGATAACATTGTTTGAAGAACATCATACATGATGAAATGCTTGAGATCTTTTTGACGTGCATGATAAATCTGTATGATATTGAAAATCTATTTTTGCAAAAGCAACTGCTGCATTCCCTAATAAAATAACATACTAAGTTAGTTATTAAATCAGTATAAATACAATATTTATTATTGATACGTACTCATGGCAACGCTTACATCTAGTAATCCATATAATAATGAAATCAACTGAACAGTTGAAACTCTTTCTGATGAACAAATTACTGAAGCTATACAACAGGCACATGACGCCTACCTTTCTTGGAAAGATACTTCATTTGAAGAAAGAAAACAACTCTTCCTAAAAATGGCAGATATTATGGACGATGAGCGTGAAGATATTGCTCAATGGACTACACGTGAAATGTGAATGTTGCAAGCAACATCTCAAAAAATATTGATAGGATCAGCAAATCTAATAAGACGATATGCAAATAATGCTGAAAAAATATTATGAGACGAATCATTTGAACATGATTGATTGAAATGAAAATTTAAATACGACCCTATCTGAGTAATTTTTTGAATAGCTCCTTGGAATTTCCCATATAATCAATTGCTAAGAGCAGCAGTTGCAAACATCATGGCATGAAATACTTCCGTGTATAAACATGCCTCTAACGTCCCGCTGTGCGCATGAAAGATTCAATACCTTTTCGATAAAGCCTGATTCCCAAAAGGAGTATATACTACGCTGTACATAAAATCTTCTCAATCAGAACATGTTATTGCAAATGATCATATTAGATGAGTAAATCTTACATGAGGAGAAAGAGCGGGAAGAGTAATTTGATCTCTTGCATGAAAATACCTCAAACCATCTGTTTTAGAGCTATGAGGAAACGATGCATTTGTTCTTTTAGATCATGAAAATACTGAAGCAATGGCTGCACAAGCTGTAGCCTGTCGTCTTAGTAATTTATGATGACAAAGATGTAATTCATCTAAAAGATTTATCATCCTAGATAAACATTATGACACGTTCGTAGAATATATGTGAAAATATATGGATACATTAGAGATTGGAGATCCAATGAACTCATCTACAACAATGCCTCCTTTGGCAAGAAAAGATATTGTTAACGAAGTTCATGATCAAGTACAAAGATCAATCGCTGATTGAGCTAGATTAATTACTGGAGGAAAAATACTATGAGATAATTGACAATTTTATGCATGAACTATTCTTGCTGACGTAACCCCAGAAATGACAAGTTTCAAAGAAGAAATATTCTGACCTGTGGCTTCTATTATAAAATCATCGAGTGTAGAAGAATCTATTCGTTTGGCAAATTCATCAGATTTCTGATTAAGCGCAGTAGTGTTTTGAGATGATGAAGAAGAATGTAAGAGAGTAGCAGATAGATTAGAGTGATGAATGGTATTTGTAAACAATCCAGCATGATCCAAAGCCAGTCTTCCATTTGGTTGAGTAAAGAAATCATGATATTGAAAAGAAAATGGACCAGAATGATTAAAAGCGTTCACAAACAAAAAAGCAATTGTTCATTCTATAAGATAATGTATGACAAAAAAACAACAACATTTTCGCTAAAAGATCAATTGTTTAACAAAGATTCGGTCACGTATTTGGCTGACCATTTTTCTTGAGTTAAAATAGACTTTGAACGTGATAATTTTATTAATGATGTTGTTAAAAAATTTCCTGAATTAGAACTTAAGCAAAGAATAACACATATGACAGAGATGTTATATAAATACCTACCTAAGAGGTATGAAGATGCTATTCAAATAATCTTACAAGCATTGCCACAAGAACTTGATCCACATAAAAGTGACGATGATTTTTGAGACTTTATACTTAGTCCATTATCAGAATACGTTGCAACATACTGATGTACACATGAACATTTAAATATGTCTCGACAAACACTAAAAGAACTTACAAAGAGATTCTCAGTTGAGTTCTCAATTAGAAAATTCATAAATACTTTTCCTGATAAGATGTATTGAGAATTTCAACAATTAGCATCTAGTAAAAATTATCATCAAAGAAGATTAGTATCAGAAGGGTCGCGTATAATTTTGCCCTGGGCAGAAAAAATACATCGAACTCCTGATAAAATAATCCCACTGTTAGATTGACTTTATGATGACAATACAAGATATGTAACAAGGTCTGTTTCAAATAACATGAATTGATTATCAAAAATAGATCCAGAACTTGTTCTTTCCACACTCAAAAAACGAAAAAAACAATGAAAACAACATGAAAAAGAAATGACGTTTATTATTAAGCACTCATTAAGAACTCTTTTGAAAAAGGGTAATAAGCAAGCTCTAATTATGCTTTGATTTACAGAGCCAGATCATATTTCTCTACAAGCTTTTCATGGAGATCAGAATGTAATATTATGAAGTGAGCTTATCTTTTCTGGAACATTTTTTTGATCAAATCAGCTGTGAAAATGCAGAGTTGAATACGCAGTATGATATATGAAATCAAACTGAAAAATATCTGAAAAGGTATTTAAATTATATGAGTGAATCATCAAAGAAAAAAGTTATTCATTTGATAAGAAACATTCGTTTAAACAAATGACTACAAGAGTTCATTATGAAGGAAAGCATACGATAACACCAATTGTTAATTGAAAACGTTATGAAACTTTTTCTTTCTATTTAACAGTATAAATATATATAGTTTTTTCTTTTCCCGTATCAGTTGGCACTACTAATGTTCTCCTTGGTTCTAAGTCAGGAACTGCAAATGCATTTGAATATACTCTTGTTCATTTTTTACACTCAGATGATATTTTTCACCATACTTTTTTCATGAGATGAGGCATGAGATAACAATATATTACTGTAGCATGATGTATATCTTCTTTGAAGAAATCTTTGCGGTGTAGTTCGTATGTTCATCAATCTTCCTCTTTGTTTTTTACAGCAATTTTGTAGGCTCTAGGTCAACTCTCATATCATAAACATGTTGCTCAAGGAAAAGCTTTACTTACAAGGTTTACTACAACTCATTCTCAACATCATAGATCTATAAATGTATCTCACTCTTTTAGTGAAAGATCATCTATCAATACTTTATGAAGAAGTTTATTTGTCGTAACGTTTGGTACTCAATATCAAAATAAAATATTTGCCAAGTATCAAACACTATAGACTATGAGTATAAGTGCTATTATTGTTATTACAAAAATTATTCCATATAAGAAGTATACCATATTATTCGTGTTTGTTAAAGAATTCTCGAATTTCCTGCCCTGCAGTATCTGGTCGTGTGTGAGGATAGTATGATCAATTCCAAGAAGTAGAATCACTATGTGGACACCACGTGACAGGTTGAGTACACGTAGTATATTCAACACAATTTCATCGTGATGGTCATACTGGTTTTGTCTCGGCTCAACATTCATTTTGTTTTAATAAATGATCACGTGCAACAACTCAAGAACTAAATGCAGCAAGTCTATCTTCTGGATTGTGCATTATTAATGAAGCAGTATATCATGTACATTCTTTTGCAGTAATTCATCCTCAAACACTTCATGTAGCACGAATTACATCAGCGCGAGCACATGCTAAAGTATTTGTATACCACGCTCATAGCGAATGTCACATAGAATATACTTCATCTAAATCTATACAATATGTATCAGTAAGTTCTTTATAGAGAGTATCAAATATTGCAAAATCTGTATTTCGACTACGACTTGGTCATCATTCTGGAAGTCATAACGGATATACAATAATTGCATTTCAATTTGATGCTTTATCGATTCCATAATATTGTTGTACTTGTTTGTTGCTATTTGTACGTCAGTGAAAGGCAAAAATAAGTTTTGTTGGAACGTCTTTATTATAATTTCTTCATACTACAGTTATGTAATTACGTTTTACTCAATTAACAAGAGAGCTTGTTGGGGCATTGTTTGGTTGGAGTTTTCAACATCATTGTGAAATTCATTTATCATTATTTGCAGAAGTAACGGTTTGTACTGGTTCAACAGGTATCACTAATTTAGTAAGTTTTTCTCATTTTTTTAATAACTCCATTTGGTGTATAAGATATGCCATTTCTCAGCGTGTCATAAGATTGTCTGGAAAATATTGAGAAGTTGAGAATAGTTCAAGAGAGTTTATATAATCAAAATACGGTTTATGCCATAAATTTCATGATCATTCTTTTACAGGACTATCATATGCTTCAAGAGCTATTTTTAATCCTTCAGCAAATGTTACGTTGTTTTCAGGACCAAAGTTTCAGTTTGGATATCATCTTACAATATTATTATCTTTTCCATAACAAACATACGGTGCATACCAATCATCTTGCACATCAGGAAAACAATTTTTTCAATCTAATTCTTTTTTTCATAGTAAAGAAAATAGCACTATCTTCATCATTTCAGCACGAGTGATTGTACGATCAGGTCAAAAAGTTCCATCTGGATATCCAATAACAACTCATTTGTTTTTTAGATAGAATATACTTTCTTCATATACATGACCATTTGCGTCATGAAATGTAGCAGCAGTTCTTATAGTAGTTCACGATGGAACAGGGATCGAACTAACTTGCGCATAACATACAGAGGTAAATAACAAAGTTATTATTAGTAATAATTTTTTCATATGCTTCATTATTTTTAAATAGCAAATTTATAGTATAAAAATATGGAGTGTCAACAGATACCTATTATCTTATACCCAAAAGTTGAATTTTCTCCTTATACTTTATACACTTAAAGAGTTATTTATTAGAGTAGTATATTTATGGAGATAATAAAAAAATCTATTGTAATCGTATGATCATGATGAGCTTGACTTCGTTGTGCAATAGAACTACGAGAACAAGGACAAGAAGACATCCTTATTATAGGAGATAGAAAATTTAATGACGCACATACTACTCAAGCAAGATGATGAATCAATGCAGCATTATGAACAATGGATCCACAAGACTCTACTATCATTCATGCTGTTGATACTTATAGAGAAGCAGTAGATGTAGGGAATCCAGACTTGATAGAACTCCTTGCTGATAATGCTCCTTCAGCTATTGACGACCTCGTAAGATGGTGAGCAAAATTTCATCAAGAATGAAATGGGAAACTAACACAAAGATTTTTTGGTGCACACAGTTATCGTAGAACGTGTTTTTCATGAGATCAAACATGACTTGAGATGATTAGAACAATGTCATGAAGAGCAAAAGAACTTTGAATCCCATTCTTAGAAATGTTTTATGTACACGATCTTATTGTTCATGAATGAACTGTACAATGAGTACGTTGAATTAAAGATAATGAAGAATACATAGTACAAGCACCTGTTGTTGTGTTTGCAACATGATGATATCCAAATGTATACCGAAGATCTTCATCTCGTAATAAAGAAAATTTTTGAGAAGGTGTATGGATGGCACTACAAGCATGAGCAGTAATTTGAGACTTAGAACTTATTCAATTTCATCCAACTGGATTATTATTCCCAGAAAAGAAATCATGAGAACTTGTTACAGAAGCTGTAAGAGGTGAATGATGATTATTGTTCAATGCGCAATGAGAAAGATTTATGGAAAAATACGATCCATTAAAGCTAGAACTTTCAACGAGAGATGTCGTTGCTAGAGCAAACTTCCGCGAAATTATAGAGTGAAGGTGAACAAAATATTGATGAGTTTTTTTAGATATCTCTCATAGGCCTGAAGAATATATTAAAGAAAGACTGCCAAAAATGTACTCAATGATAAAACAATATAACGACGTAGATATCTCAAAAGAACCAGTTGAAGTAGCTCCTACAACGCATTACACAATGTGAGGAATTCAATTTGATGCAAAAACTATGAAGACTGCAATTGAATGATTTTATGTAGCATGAGAATGTACAATGTGAGTACACTGAGCAAATAGATTGTGATGAAATAGTCTTATGGAAACGATGGTATTTGGGAAAAAAGTAGCACAAGCCATTCTTGAGTTTAATATAAATCATCCTGTTGATATTTCACAATGAATACATTCTCCTGAGCAAAAAATTACTGATTCATGAGTAGATGCAGTAGAAACATTAGAAGATATAAGAAAGAATGTTCGAAGATTAGCAGGTATTTTAAGAACAGAATCTCAACTACAAGAACTACATGACTACTTGCTAAAACAAAAATCACTCATACTATCTCAGTGAATAGCAGTATCATGATCTAAACAAGAACAACTTATTCTTGCAAGAAGACTAAGAGTAGTAGTTGATTTGGCGTTACTTATAACTCAATGAGCTTTAGAAAGAAAAGAGAGTAGAGGTGCTCACTTTAGATCTGATTATCCAGAATTAGATGATGCATTCCGTAAAAATTATCTTCATCGTAAAGAGTGAGGTGAAATTGTTTCTTTCTGGAAAAAATCTTTTGATCCAAGTCAAAGATTGATGGATGCTCTTGAAAAAACTCAAAGAACAAAAAATTACTGACATAGTGAATAGTTTATTTTACATCTACTATAGATATGCCTAAAACAAGAAATGAAAAAGATTCTCTTTGAATAATGAAAGTACCATATGATGCTCCATGGGGAATCTATACTCAAAGGGTATTGTGAATTTATCCGCAAGATGTTACGCAACCTGTACCTGAAGTGTTTTTGCGTACATATGTGCAAGCAAAAATGGTCTATGCAACTATGAATGCACGTTTTAGGAAGTTAGATCAAGAAAAAAAACGTACGCTTCATAAAATTTGAAAGGAACTGTTGAAACTACCATCAGATCAATTTATGGCTCATTTTCCTCTTTGAAAAATACAAAGTTGAGGAGGTACGTCAACAAATATGATGGTCAATGAGGTGCTTGCAAATTTAGCTACAGTTGCTTTGTGAGGAAAGTTATGAAAATACCTAGTAAATACTCACGATGAATGTAATGCATCACAATCATCAAACGACACGTTTCCATGAGTAACAAAACTGACGTTAATCTGATTATATTCTTGATTAGAAAAAGCACTTGATTGAATTATGAAAACATGCTCATCACATGCTCGTCGTTGGAAATCTGTAAAAAAGGTATGAAGAACTCACTTGCAAGATGCTGTAGTAATTACTATGTGAGATGAGTTTGCAGCATATGCACGTACATTACAAAAAAATAAAAAATACTTACAAGAAGCATCCAAATGACTTCATGAATTAAATTTTTGAGGTACAGCCACATGATCATTACAAAACATAACCATGCCTATGAGAAAAGAACTTGTTAGAGAGTTTTCTTCCTTTTATAAAATGAAATTTCAATTACCAAAAAATTATTTTGAACAAAATAGTTCTTCATGAGATATAGCATGGTTTATACAAGCACTGACTCATTGTGTTAATGATTGTATTAAAATATGAAATGATTTAAGATTATTGAGTTCATGACCATTAGCTTGAATTGGTGAATACAAACTCCCTTCAGTACAACCCTGATCATCAATTATGCCTGGGAAAATTAATCCATCAGTGGTTGAAGCATTTACGATGATATGAGCAAATATCATCTGACACAATCAAACTGTACAAATGCTTACGAGACAATCTCAATGTGAACTTCAACAATTTATGCCACAAATAGCATGGTCAGTTATTGAAAGTACACAACAGCTTACTGCGTGATTAGAAATGCTCAATAATCATTGTATTAAGTGAATTAAGCTTAATAAAAAACGTATTAAAGAAGTTCTCGATTCAAGCTTTGCAAATGCGACAGATTATAGTGAAAAAGTATGATATGATATCGTTGCAAAAGCTGTCCATGAAGCACTTCATTCATGAAAAAGTTTGAAAGAAGTACTTGGAGAACTTTAACTTTAAGGTTCGCTTAAGATCACTATTGTATACTTACAATAATGAAATTATCAACTTCTACGCGTATTAGTCTATTATTCACATGAATGACTGCAGTAATATTATTACTAGCAGCTTGTTTTATATTTTTCTGATTCAACCGTCTATGGAATAAAGCAGAAAAACAACTAATGAATAGCATAGCTCCTCAAGCAAGAACAATAAATAATCCAAGAGTTCAAAACCCAAAAAGGAAAATGCCAAAGTTGCCACCAAATACTTACATGTTCTCTCAAGAAGAATTCCAAACAGAGTTTCCATGAATTATTGCGATAGATTGATCAATGGAGTATGAATGAAGAAAATATTTCGTGAAAAAAATGCAGGGAACAATATATATAAGAGAAATTAGTCAATTTATAAAAAGACAAAATGAATTAAAAGAAGTACTTATTTGGTGAGTGTTGTTATCAATTCTTGTTAGTTTCTTTATATGAAAGTTCTTTGTTCATTATGCACTCCGTGATTTAGAGACTTTGTCTCAAAAAGTTGAGAAACTCTCTATTGATAACTTAGAGTTTGAACATAAGTTTTCTCATCTCCCTGAAAATGATCACCTCCGTCTTGTTTGAGATTCAATAAGCGACATGACTTTTTTACTCAAAAAACAAGTGGATGATGTGAAACAATTTGTTGCTTGAGCATCACATGAATTGAGGACACCGCTCATGATACTTCGTTCTTCAAACGAGCTTGCTCAAAAAACTAAGAAGTATGATACCCTTATAGAAAAAAATATGCAAACAATAACATCTATGGAATGATTATTGTGATGATTGTTATCTCTTGCTCAAACAGATTATTCATTGCATCAAAAATCAAATACTAATGTAGATGAAATTATTCAAGTATGTATAAATAACAATCAATCCAAAGCGAAAGAAAGAAACATTACGATTTGATATACTCCAGATAATTCTATTACTGTGGATGCTATTGAGTGATCTCTGGAGACAATCATCAATAATCTCTTGGATAATGCTATAAAATATACTGAAAAATGATGAACAATTACTCTTGAAAGCTCTTCAAATACTATTTCCATCAAAGATAGTTGAGTAGGAATTGAAGAAGATCACCTTGCTCAAATACGAGAAC
>CALLUT010000149.1 GCA_938010495.1 Candidatus Absconditabacterales bacterium | reverse complement strand
TTACTTCTAGTGCATTACAAGGATTAGCATATGTACATAAAAATGAATTTCAAATATTAACTTTTTGTAGTCAATAATGATATATTTCTAATCATAGTCATAATATGGCTAGGGGAATTACTGTGTATATATAGTCTATTTTTTTACGTAGAATTCAAACAAGTGAAATCATTATTATTGGATACATAAGTATTCTAGCATACCAACAAAGTTCACAAGGTGTTAACGCATTAAAGCTATTAAAAAAATCTCATGATTGCATATTTACTATTGGATCCCCATAGAATCAATAATATAATGATCACAACATCGCAAGAGTGGCTTGAAAAAGTATTATTCATTGTAACGTGTTTTTTTTCATGATATTTCTATATAACAAAAATCGCATACTGTCTATGCGATAATGTATAATGTATTAATCTGCTTTTGCAATCTTTTTCCTTTGCTATACGAGTACTAAAACTATAATTGCGTTGACAATTACCGCAAAGAGGTATCAAACAGCAAATTTGTATTTCTTTAAAGAATGAGACATTTTAAATAATGAGGTATCAATATATTCTTGGATATTTTTAATATATCACTGTAGTTTGCTTTGTGACACGTCTGTATATTGTTTGTTTTCAAGATTCATTTGTTGAGTATACATTGAAAATTCATTTGGGATTAATTTTATCTTCGATTCAATGTGAGAAATTTGATTTTTTAATATTTGATAATTTGCCTCATGAGTTGAATCTGTTCAATGTAGCGTCTCCGTATTTTTATTAGATATATATTGCTCTCATATATAGTCTCAAGTTATGCGCTTAATATCCCTTACCGATAAGTATAGTTTATTATGGATTTTCTTGGTAGCTATCTGTCACTTATTTATATAATTATAAAACGTTTGTCTAGTTTTACCAAATTCATTTATAGCTTCTTTCATACGAATATATGTTCTATCTCCGTTCATTTTTTATTATTTAATCATAAAATTATTAACTTCTTATATATCTAAAGAGAATAAAGTCAATAGCATTTTTTTTACAAAATGATTTAATCTTGTTTACAGTAGTTGTTTTATTATTTATTTAATGGTCATTTAGGACTTATACATATTCTTTACAAAAAGACTTGACAAATGATCAAAAAAAAGTATTAATTTGATGTTCAAAAATAAAAGAGTACAAAACACCCAAAACAAATACAAAAACACAAAGAAGTAAATCGCATTATTATATGCAATTTTTTTGTTACGTATTCTTTTTATTATATCTTATTTAATAACTATGCAAACTATTTCATTAAGAAATTTATTTAGCATTCTAGCATGATTTTTACTTTTAGGTAATACATTATTACAACCATTCGCTGTGATGGCTGCTCAGCCAGCTACTACAACTGTTACTACGGCACACTCGAATGTTACTAATACATCAACAAGTGCATCATCAACATGAGGTACAGATGCTGCTATAAAGATAGCATGTATATTAGACGGTCAATGGTTTGACCTAAATAACTTACCTTCAAGTTCTAGCTATGAATGTTCAGAAACAATTGAATGTTGAGTTCGATTTAAAAATATGTGAAATGAAGATACAGTAGATTTTGCTGGGTCTCTTTCAGTTTCAGGATGAACAATCGATCATTCTAGAACAGCAACAACAGGAAATATTTCTTGTAACCAAACTTGAGCTGACTCATACGACTGTGATTGAGTTGTACCAGCTGGTAAAAACGAAGACTTAATTATCTATATTGATCTTCCTTCTACTACTGGATCATTTACAGTTGATTGAGATATCTTCGCTTCAAATGATACGACAGCTTGAAACAACACAAACACTCACACAGTAAATTATACTTGTGATACAGATGAAACTATCTGTACTGATACATCACTTGCATCAAACACAATTAATCTTACATCTTGAGAAGATTTTGATGTAACATGTACATGAGAAAATGTAAACACATATATGGTAACAGTTGAATTAGGTGGTAACGTAGTTGCTACAAATGCAAACTTACCAGCAGTAAATGATACTGCATCATGGACATATACACCAACTGTAGCATGAGATTATACATTTACATGTACAGCATGGGGACCATACGGAGATGATATATGTAATGCAGAAACTGGAACAGCTGTAGTTGATACACCCGTGTGTACAGATCCTGTAACTATATTAACAGTAGATAATTACCTAGATTGAACTATTGTTTGATTAGATACTATTACATTACAAGGAACAGTAACAGCATGAGCAACAGTAACAGTAAACGGACAATCTGCGACAGTGACATGAACAACATGGACTACAACGGTAACATTAACAGCATGAGCAAATGATTTCACAATTATAGCAACACCTGCTGATCACCTGTGTCCAACAGAAATAGAAACGCTTACTGTTGTTTATACACCAGCTACAAATGAAACTCTATGTTTAGATACAGAATTAACTCCTCTAGTAGTAGAGCTAAGTTCTTGAGAAGATTTTGAAGTAACATGTACATGAGAAAATGTAAATACATATATGGTAACAGTTGAATTGGGTGGTAACGTAGTTGCTACAAATGCAAATCTACCAGCAGTAAATGATGCTGCATCATGGACATATACACCAACTGTAGCATGAGATTATACATTTACATGTACAGCATGGGGACCATACGGAGATGATGTATGTGACGCGGAAGTTGGAACTGTAACAGATACAAACGAAACATTATGTTTAGATACATCACTTGCATCAAATATTATTAATCTTACAGACTGAGAAGATTTTGATGTAACATGTTCATGACTAAATGTAAATAAATATATGGTTTCTGTAGAATTAGGTGGTAACGTAGTTGCTACAAATGCTAATCTTACAGCAGTAAATGATGTCGCATCATGGACATATACACCAACTGTAGCATGAGATTATACATTTACATGTACAGCATGGGGACCATATGGAGATGAAGTATGTAATGCAGAAACTGGAACAGCTGTAGTTGATGCACCAGTATGTACAGATCCTGTAACTACGTTTACAGTAGATAATTACTCAAACTGAGATGTTGTAAATACAAACGTAGTAACACTACAAGGAACAGTAACGTCATGAGCAACAGTTACTGTAAATGGACAATCTGCAACAGTAACATGAACAACATGGACTGCGACAGTAGCATTAACAGAATGAGTAAATGATATAACAATCGTAGCAACGCCTGCTGATCACTTATGTCCTACTGTAACAAAAAACCTTACTATTGTTTATACACCAGTTCAAGATACTACATGTGATGACCTTTCACTAAATCCATCAGTTGTAGTATTAGATAATTGAGATTTCGAAATTACATGTACATGATCAAATGTTGATACATTCACTTTATCAGTAGCATATAACTGAGGTGGTTTCTGATGATCAATTAATGACTATGATAATAATGACTTACATACATGGACATACACTCCAACAGTTGCTTGAGAACACAAATTCATTTGTACAACTAATGGATCATGAGGTTCAGATACTTGTGAGGCAACAGGTACAGTAATTGTTGAAGAAGAATTATGTGAAGAACCAATTACAACAATTGACGTAACAAACTTTAATTCATGAGATACAGTTACAACTGATACAGTAACATTAACATGAACAGTAGATGCCCCAGCTAAGAGAGTGTTTATTAGAATGGCTGATGGAACTATCTACCAAGCTACAATAACTGGAAATACATGGTCAGTTGATGTAACATTACTTCCTGGTAATAATACATTCAAAATTATTGCTGATCCAATAGATGACTTATGTGTAAATAAAGTAGTATGGTTTGAATTGAACTATGACGTACAAGTACCAAGTTCATGTGATGAAACAGTATTAACTCCACAAGTAGTTGCTCTAAATGATTGACAATTTGTAGTTGTATGTGAATGAACAAATATTGATAAGTATATAGTAGCTGTGACTCTAGATTGAGAAGCCCTAGGAAATAGTTGACCACTTATTGATTCTGATAATAATGACGTTGAAACATGGAATTATACACCAACAACGACATGAAGTTATGGATTTACTTGTAGAGGATTCTCACTTCAAAACGGTGAACACGTATGTAATGCTGTAACTGGAACTGTGGTTCCAGAAGAAGAAGTATGTGAAGAACCAATTAATACAATTAATGTAACAAACTATAATACAGGTGATGTAGTTAACTCAAATGCAGTTACTATTACATGAACATTAGATGAACCAGCAAGAAGAGTATTTATTAGACTAGCTGACTGAACACAATTCGAAGGAACTGTAACAGGTAATACTTGGTCAATTGATGCTAACTTACTTCAATGAGCAAATACATTCCAAATTATAGCTGCTCCATCAGATACTACTTGTACAAATAAAAAAATCTGGTTTACATTAAATTATGAAACAGCACAATGTGAACATCCTGTATCAGTAACAATTGCAAACATTACAAACGGACAACAATTTGATACTAATACAATAACAGTACAAGCATCAGCTACTCCATTAGAAAATGTTGACTTTGTGACTATTAACTGAGTTGTTGCAACATTAGTTAATGGACTTTATGAAGCAGATGTGACACTTACAGAATGATCAAATGCTATTAGTGTAGTTGCTCATTCAATCGATTGAGAATGTGATACAGTTACAGCTACAACAACAGTTGTATATAATGTTGCTGAAATATGTGAAGATCCATTTACTATTACAATAGATACACCATCAGATAATTCATCTACTAGTTCAACTAATGTAACAGTTAGAGGTTCTGTATCAGATGTAGATGCAATCGTAACAGTGAATGGTGAAGAAGTAGAAGTATGAATTAATTGAGGATTTGAAACTATCGTATCATTAGCAACTGGTAATAATGAAATTATTGTTAGAGCTGTAAATTGAGATGTTCTTTGTAACGAAGAAGTAACGATTGATGTAGAAAAGAGAAGACGTCTAACTTGAGGTTCTTCAGGAAGAAATTCTTCTATTACTTGTGGTAATGGTAAAGTTGATTCATGAGAACAATGTGATGATGGTAACTTTAGAAGTGAAGATTGATGTTCAGCAAGCTGTCAAATTGAAGTACAACCAATCTGTGGAAACTGAATTGTAGAACGTTGAGAAGAATGTGATGATAGAAATAGTACAAATGGAGATTGATGTACATCAGTATGTATGTTAGAAGAAATTGTAATTCCTACTCCAGTTAAGAAAACAGTAGTTGTAACGAAAATTCGTCCTCAACCACTAGAATTTAGAGCAACACCTCCAATTCTTCCAGCAACTGGAATGATAGTAAGATTCGCTCCATCTAGAGTAGTAGCACAATAAATTTTACATACATTAAGATGCAATGATTAGAAAGATACTCTTTACTGAGCTCGTGATAATTGCACTTGTATGACTATACTTCTATCCCCTAGTATCAGTACCATTTGTGGGTGTGTACCTTCATAAAGTATTACGATGATTATTATTGTTCTTTGTGTTGTTATACATCCCGTGATACTGGCGGAGTCGAGTTTTCTTTAGAAACAATGAATTAACTCCCTTTGAAAGATTTACAACTAGCTTCGCTTTATCGCTTTGATTAACTGTGTTTGTATCGTTGTATCTTTCAATAGCTTGAGTTAATGTTAATACTTGGCATGCTGTAGCAGTAAGTTGTGTTGCAATAGCCTTATGAATCATCATAGTGTTAATACAAGGATTTGTTAGAAGAAGAAAATGAAGTATTAGTTAACAGTGTTTTAATCATTGAAGACATACGGCTATGGTACATCAACTCTTGATAAAATTGTTTATTGTGATTTTCGTCATTAATATAACATTATTTTGATTAGTATATTGAAACCAAGCTTTAGCATATATATGACTGTTTAATCTTATATTGTTGATTGCTTTGCTTTTCCAGCATCGTGATGCAATAAAGAAGATGACAGTACCTTGAAAGAGGACGCTTTTTACCCCAAGCGTCTTTTTTCTTAT
>CALLUT010000148.1 GCA_938010495.1 Candidatus Absconditabacterales bacterium | reverse complement strand
GTAGTTGTCTTTTTGGCTGTTGTTTTCTTTTTTGAAGTAGGCATTGGTACCGTACATGTATAGAATAAATACTATATTAAGTGTACCCATAGATTTGTTAAAGACAAGATCTAGACAAATTCCATTAATAGTATGATTGACATATTTATTAATTATGATGATTCTATCTCTTTGTGTATTGTTTCCATTAATTTGTGTAAGAAAGCTATATTGTGCAAAGAGAGTAACGATCATCACATCATTTCTGATTCTCTCATAAGATGATGAAGATATCATTTTGTAAAGTTACGACAAGTATGACAACCGCAATCAGGATCTAAAGGAGTTGTATCATTCTTGTATTGTGCATTTTTTATCTTAACTACTTCGTCTCAAACGAACGCTGATCAGTGTCTTCATAACCTAGTTGGTACAACACAATCAAATATATCAAATCATGCATAAATAGCTTGACGAAGTTCAGCAGGAGTTCATAATCACATCAGATATCTTACTTTATCACCTGGTAATTTGTCTCCAATAAATTCTGCCATACGACCAAGTTCTTCTTTGGTTTCTCATACACTTAATCATCAAACAGCAATTCAATCTTTTGCATATGGAGTTAATGCTTCAATAGATTCTTCTCTAAGATCTTCATAGAGTCATCATTGTACTATTGGAAACAATACTCCTTTGTAATCATCATAGTTTTTCATGTGATACTTATAGGCTTCTTTTGCTCGTCTATGCGTAATTTGTAGTTGACGTGCTACCTCTTTTTTTGTTATGTCATGTACTGGAGAGCATACATCTAACATCATCATAACATCAGATCATAGGTCTCTTTGTGTATCTACTACGTTTGTTGGAGAGAAAAAATGTTTTGATCAATCTTTTGGTGATGAAAACCATACTCAATCTTCTTGAAGTTTTACCAAACTTTCACTTTTAGATTTTCACAATCATAAACTAAATACTTGAAATCATCAACTATCTGTGAGGATGAGTTTGTCTCGGTTTTGGAACTTATGTACTCAACCAAATTGTTTTACAATATCTGAACCGGGACGCAAATATAAATGAAACGTATTGTTTAATATTATGTTAACATCAGTATCAGTTCACAAGTACTCTTTACTCATCCATTCAAGAGGAATTCACTTAATCGTAGCTTTGGTTCCTACTGGCATGAAGGCAGGTGTTTTTACTGTAACTCAGTTTAGCGTATATGTTCCAAGCCTTGCTTTTCAGTGAGTTTTTTGTATCGTAAATTGTGCTTTAGATGACATAAGTAGTTTTTTGAAATGAAAAATTATAGCTACAGCACAATACAGCTTTTATAACCAAGGACAAGTGATTATGAAAAAAATACTCTTACGAATGATATTATTTCTTTGAATTATGAATGGGTTTTTATTTGCTCAAGAATGAATTGCTCCTGCAATACTTGATAGTGATGTAAGGACATGTCCAGAATATTCAATGAATCTTGTAGGTTCTTCTATAGTAAAACAGTGAACTCAAATTTCATATAGAGTAGAAAGTACAGTTCCTGTATGAGAAATAGCTACAATTACTCATGAGTTTTGGAATTGACCAGATGTAATTACTACATATCCAACTTCTTCTGCAACTCATGTATTTGAAGATCAAGGAACGTATCTTGTAAAGACTCTTTTGACAACAAGTCAATGATGTACCTATGTGGCTCAAGAATCAATTAAGGTTTTTGAACGTTTATTTCTTTATGTTTGACCATGATCAGATGAGTATAATTTAGTGAAAGATTCTTTAAATCAAGAAAATACTTATTTATGATCTGTAATACTTGCATGAGACACGTTACAAAATCAAGAAGTCGTTGTTGAAAGTTTACTTAGAAATAGAGGTTTAATAGAAAATGCTGATGTTTTATTAATAGATAGTCAGGCTTTATGAGTCGTTTTGTGAGCAATTCCAGAAGTTGAGAGAGTGATGCCATTAACATTAGATAACGCAAATGTATACGTACTTTCATCAATTAATCAAAGTGCGTTCAGAAGATTAGTTGCAACATATAACTCAATCCAATGACTAAAAGCTATTAATGTAGTTCCTCAAAACAATGTATGATCGCTAGTAAGTTCATTACTTCTTGATAAAAATCCTGAAGAATTATGAATTGTGAAAAAATTTACTACAGAAGCTTGATCAAGCAGACGAATGATAATAAGTTACTTTATAGACTTATTATTAGTAGCTTGAATACCTCTACAAATGATTGTTATGCTCTTGTTGGTACCAATTATTGCAATGGTAATTACTTTTTATAGACAAGTTATTTGATTTACCACGTATTGAGTGTTCACAGCGATGTTGCTTTGATTAACAATACATATCGTGTGAGTACGACAATGATTATTATTATTGTGAATTTGATGACTAACTATACTAACTTCTTGAATGATAACGAAAAGAATCTATGTTCTTTCTTCATCAAAAGTTGCTATTAAAACATGTCTGTATACGATATTCTTAATCATTGTTTTAACTATCCAATATAAGTATTGAATGGTTACTTTTGACCAAGGACAATTAAGTAATCCCTATATTGTATTTCCAATATATTATATACTCATAGCATCGTGATCAATTTTCAGAGATACGTGATCATTGTTTAAGAAAAAACGATTTGTTGGTATATTACAATGGGGAGTAGTTGTTTCAACAGTATTGTTAGTTCTTCGTTGGACGCGATTACAAAATACATTGTTATGATACCCAGATCTTATTTTGTTAGCATTATTTTGTACGTTTCTTTTATGAAGATATACTGGTCTTCAAGCTACAGAATACGTTCGCTTCATGCCACTTATCATGTGGACAATGAATGATCATGAGGAAGAGGAGTAATTCAAAGCACAAATTTGACTTTATCGCTTCATAAACATATAATTAACCTATGATTGAAGCAATTAAAAAAGCAGTATTCAAAAAATTTAATCCAGAAGAAAAGAAGTGAGCGTTTCTTTCTTGATTTTCTGAATCAAAAGAACTTCTTGTTTCTCAATGAGTTGTAGATACTGATAGACCACTTCGTGAAATATTAGAATTATTATATGAAGAACATATTGAACCAGGACTAAAATCTTTGCAATTTATCAGCATAGATATTGTTGCGGAAATGATTGAAATCCAAGATCCAAATGAACTGCGAGAAATGTCTCCGGAAGAATTCGGTCTTGTAATAATAGATCAAGAAGATGAAAAAACATGAGTAATACTTCCAAACACTTCTTGAGTAGTGGATATGAAATGAGCTCTGTATCAAATAAAACAAAAATACTGAATTCATGGTAAGGCAGATATTATAGTATTTAGGACAGAAAGAATAATTCTTTCAAAATAATTTATATTTTTTGCATGAAGTACTATGTCTAACAAAAAAATCAAATCAGATTCAAGTGAGGCACTATTTTCTTCATTAAGAAAAACATTTTTACTGTGAACTCATGAGTTTTCAAAATCAGTTTGAAATCTTTTCCATGCAGAAAAAACTGAAAAGTGACTTCAAAAAAATCAAATATCACATCAATTAGATAAGCGAGAGAAAGAGTTGCAAAAGAGTCGTATATAAGCATTATGACTCCGTTATGACTAAGAAAAAACAATCAAAAAAACAACAATCAAACAACGAAAAAGTACTTGAAGCTAGCAATCCTATTACTAGTTGGAAAATCCTTACTAGAGTGATTATTCTTCTTGTAATTTTTTGTCGATGATACTACTCAGTAGTTACAACCATTTGGAATGGATGATGAATAATATTGAGTGATGCTCTGGCATGAGCATCAATAATTCTTGTTTCATCTATGATTATGATTTGATCATTATCATTACTTACGATCGATATTCAAAAAGTTGAGTGATGAATTGTTGATTTAGTTAATGCAGTTGTGTTGTTACTCATTGTTGCAGTAGTATATTTTACTCATGAATTTTCATGAGTAGTATTTTTACAATTGTTAGCAATTGTATTTTTTCATATTTGAATCGCAGTCTTTTTACGTATCAAGGAAAATTATTTCAAAACAAGATTAGATACTTCAATATGGTGAATAGCAGAGGTATGAATTGTTTCATTTTGAATCATTGTTTCGATAATTGTTACGCTTTTCTTGTGAATCAAAATTGTTGATGCTCCACTTGAATGTGATGCGTTGTATGATAATCTACAAAAAGCAAGCTATTCATCAATACTTCCGGTAAAAGATGCTTCACAAAATATTCTAGCAATATCTCAACAAAATCTATGAGATTTTGCAGAAAAACTTTGATCTTCAATTCCCAAAAATAGTGAGTCATCCTTTGCTACAATGCTGAAGACTTCAGTGATTGATCAAGTCTTAGAAGATAAAGAACTTGTTCGTGAATCATTTTGTGAAATGATAGCCAAACTTTTAGATAATAGAGTAACCAACAATGTTTGGTCATTATCTGTGTATATAATACTTTTTCTTTTATTGTCTCCAATAATGACATTACTCTTTAGAGTAGTGAGTATAATAGTTTGGATAGTATTAAAAATCTTAAAATTCTTCCACGTATATAAGCGAAAGAAAAAAATGAAACAGATTAAGAAACTTGTCTAGTATTGATTAGCTATTTTTTGCATAAAAAACTTTTGATCTATTGTTCAATCAACTGCATCTAAAAATGGTTGAGTATGTATTATGTTATCAGATTTTTCGATTGTTCAATATAATAATTTAGTATTGTTTTGGAATTCTTTAATTGAAGTAAATGGCTCAGTGATTGATTGCCGTTGTAACATGCTATACGTTGCTCATAAGAGTCATGACGGATATGGAATAGTGTTTGTTTCTACATTTAGAGTGAGAAATGATTCTATTCGTTGTGCAGTAGCATCCTTATTGCTGGAGTCTTTGTTTATTATCATTCATCGTCATCTTACTGGGTATGTTGATTGATCAGACCATGGGAGTAGTCTTAATAATAAGTTATCAAATGTCTGAGTATCAGAAAGGAATCAAAGTGTAATATCTTTGTGGTTATTTTGTATGAGACAAATAGGATCTGAAACTGGACAATCTGATAATGTACGCATTGTAGATCAATCTCGTTGATTATTGTTAAGCAATAGTGTCATCCACTCAACTGATCATAACAACAGCGATTCTTTGATAAGAGTCTCTGCTAAAACATTTGCGTGTAAAAATGGTTCTTTTCATTGAGATAATCATGCTTTATCATATGCATCAAATCACATTCAAAAAGATATTCAACTATTGAGTATGTCACGAACTTTTTTTATTGTTACTCTTGTATTTGCTCTTGATAGAAGAACCAGAGGATCTAGTCATACTGGTACAATCGTTATAGGACTATCATACATTGACTCTTGAAACGAAGTATGATAGAAACGTTGTAGTTGCTCTGGAAGTTCAAACTTTGTTCATCGATCTTCAAAACTATCCCATCGTTGACTAGGAGCTATTACTATATCTATAGAATCAGATTTTTTTGTAACAAAGCGTTCTAAAAATATTTCATAATGATCTCGTTTTGAGAGAGTTTTTGATTTGGTTTCAATTCAAGATTGTTCTTCAATGAGTTCAGCTATAACATCAATCATTGCCTGATCATAGAATGGGGGAAAGAGTATTGTTACAGCTTGTTTTTCTATAGTTTGTTCTACTTCTTGAATTTCTTTATTTTTTTCTTCGATTGTGTTATTATCAATAATGATTTCTTTGTCTTCAACGGTTTGTTCTGGTTCAATATTTGCCTGTAATATGTCATTTTCTAGTGGTGTTTCATTATTTTTTTGAACACTAAAAAATGCATTTATCCATCAAAAGATGATAATACATAGTCATAGTAAGAGAAGTCAAAGCTTTGCTTTTGCTCAAATTTGCACCATAACTAATTATATCATATTTTTAATTTTTGTCAAAAAATAGCCATTAAAAACATAAAAAAAACCGTTTTCCAATAAAGGATATAAACGGTTTTTTTTACGGAAGTATAGTATGAATTATTCTTCAGTTTCTTCTTCTTGAGATTCTTCTTCAACAACAGGAGCTTCAATTACTAGATCTTTGTTAAGATCTGCTTCTGTAGGACCACCTTCTCTTTCAACAATAATAGCGAATGTAATAGCTACATCTTCATATTTGAAGTCTGCTGTATATTCACCAAGTGATTCAATTTTAGGATCAAGTGTGAAGTACTCTGGTGCAAGGATAGTGTTGAATTCATCAAGAGCATATTTTGATAATGTTCTCGCTGAGATACTATCGTATAGTGAACCAGATTCAGTAGCAACTTTTGTATAAGTGATACCATCTTTTTCAAGTTTTGTAGCGATTTCTTGAACAGTTTTTTTCATTTCTGCTTTAAATGCTTCAACTTTCTTAGCATGAGCTTTATGTTGGTTTTGTGCTTGCTTATCATAGTAGATAGCTGTTCCTTGTGGGATAAGAACATAGTTTGCGAAGTGTGATTTCACTTCTACTACTTCTCCTGCATTTCCTTTTCCAGAAAGAGGTTTAAGAAGAAGTACTTTTGCTTTTTTAGACATTACAAAAATTTTACGGGTAAATCAATGCATGTTTTTATTGGTTTTAGGGCAGAATGCAAGAGGGAAAACAATTTACTGACTCAATAAATTTTTTAGATATTTTCAAATTTCTTCTTCGTTATTTCTTCATTGGATATCACCAAGTACTCGCTCAAATGTCTTTCATAATAACGTTCATAACTCTGGTCATGCTGTGATTTTATATTTTTCCATAACTCGACTTCAATTTACAGCCAGATCTTTCATGGTAAATCTTCATTCATTTTCGAACAGGGTTGATACTTTTTCTTTCATGGCAACTAGCTCTTGAATCGCTGGTGGTTGAATAGGATTAAATTGTCATAATCTGTCAGCGATTGCAATATCTATTAGATTGTGTGTTTGTTCTAATCATCAATCTGATAATAATTTTCTCAATTTTTTTTCACGATTTTTTTCATTTCCATCAAGAATCTCTCAAGGTCTATGATGTCGTTTTATGTATCGACTTATACTATCAATATCTTTCTTTGAAAAACAAAGACGTTTGAGTTCTTTGCGCGCATGTTCTACACTAATATCTGCATGATGTTCGAATCATGATCTATCAGGGTTTTCAGGATTTGCAGCGATTGCTTTTTCCATAAATTCATATTGTTCAGGTTTTCATACATCATGAAGAAGCATTGCAAATTTAACACGATAATCAGTATTGATTTTTTGTAATGCATGGAGTGTTAGTATTGTATGTGCAAAGGTATCAAATGGATGATGTCTAGATGGTTGTATGTTTCACAAACATCAATGCAGTGAGGGGAAGATATATTCTATAAGTTCTAAATCTCATAAGATACTGATATATCCGAACGGGTTGTTTCCAGAAAATACTTTTATCATTTCCTGATTGATACGTTCAAAAGAAACGTTTTTTACAAGGTGTGCACATGATTTCATCGCTTCTCGGGTTTTCTTTCTGAAATCAAATCAATTGTTTTGTTGTTCAATTCAAGGAAGATTCTCATTGAGGGTAATACCAAATCTTGCTCATCTCATGACTCTCAAAGCATCTTCTTCAAATCTTTGAAGAGGGTCTCATACAGTTACAATAACACGCTCTTGTAGAGATTTTATCCCTCAATGAGGATCAAAAATGATGCTTAAGTGTGTTCAAGATAGTTGTTCTCATACAACGAGAGCAGTATCAAGTAATACTTGAACAGAGTCTGTAGTAAATCAATCAATGTGATCATGATTGGTTAGTATGAGGGTATTTTCTATGAGAACTGGACTGTTGTGTTTTAATGCTTGTTCTAGATTGTCTGCAGTGCGTTTTGATTCGCTCTTTCGAGGTTTATTTATTCACAGTCGATATATACAATTTATAGTAAAATCTCTTCTTTTACTATCCGACAAAAGACTATCAGATCGTTCAAGTTGATCAGGATGACGGACATCACTATATGTTCATTCTGTACGAAATGGAGTCAGTTCATACATGTATTCTTTATCTTTTTCACGCTTAATGAGTGAAATTGTTCAAAATTTTTCAGTTCTGAAGCGATCAATACTATCATTATCAAATTTGTCTACAGTTTCTCGTAATGTATTTGGATCTCAAATACAGGTACAATCTATATCAGTTGGGTCAATTGTTTTTCATAGCAAAACATCTCTAATTGCTCATCAAACAAAGAAAATGTCAGTATCAGGAAGTACGGATATCATGAATAATTGGTGTTCAAAAAGAACAGGTAATTGGTCAAATCTCAAATTCATGCATGTATATTAGTGTATTATGATAGTTTTTCAATTGAAAGCAGGATCAAAATTGATAGAATGTGACCAGTAAAATTTTTGTTTTGTTAATAAAGTTAATGCCAGGTAGTTGAAATGATGATAACAAAGTAGTTGAAAATATTTTTTGAGATGATGCATGATTTCTTTCATGACTATGAATTGCTGCACCTGACGAAAAAAAGGCTGAACCAGAAACTGTAGAAGATTACAGTTCTAAACCAGATAAAAAACCAACAGCAAAAAAAGCTCCAAAAGTAAAAGAAAAAAGATTTGAACCTGAAATGAAGGAAGCAAGAGTAATCAAAAAAGCTGATCCAGTACCTGCAAAGAAGCCTGCTAAGGAAAAATCTACTTGAGTGGATGAACTTATTAACAAAAAACGTAAAGAAGCGTCATACGATTCTTCATTTAGACCAAGATGATGATGAACTCGTAGACCATCATGAGGATGATGAAGTAGATGAGGATCTCGTAGACCATCATTTTCTCAAAATAATAGAAAACCTAGAGCAGCGATTACAATTGGTCATACCAAAAGACCATGAGCGGATAAAAATACACCAACTATCGAAAAGAAGAAAAAAACATATAAGGTTTCTGATTCTTTGAAGAAGAAAGGAACAATTACTATGTGAGATAGCATAGTAGTAAAAGAATTTTCAGAAAAAATGTGAGTATCTTTCCCTGAAGTGATGAAAGTACTTCTTGCAAACAAAATTCTTGTAGCAGCACAAGCAAGTATCGATTTTGATACTGCTACATTGATTGCAGCAGAATTTGATGTTACTGTAGAAAGAGAATGAGCACAAGTAACTGTAGAAGATATCCTAGAATGAAATCTTCAATCAATTCTTAATCAAGATAAAGAAGCTTCAGACCTTACGGCTAGACCACCAATTGTTACTATTATGGGACATGTAGATCATGGTAAAACAAAATTATTGGATTACCTTAGAAAAACAGATGTTGTTGCATGAGAAGCTGGATGAATTACGCAATCAATTTGAGCATCTCAAATCGTACATAATGATCAAAAAATAACATTTATTGATACTCCATGACATGAGTTGTTTACTTCATTGAGAGCAAGATGATCTAAAATTACAAATATTGTAATTGTTGTTGTTGCTGTTGATGATTGAGTGAAACCTCAAACTATAGAAGCTATCAATCATGCTAAGGATGCTGGAGTCCCAGTAATCGTTGCTATTACAAAAATAGACTTATGAGTAGGTAAATTAGAAGAAATCAAAGGGCAGCTTGCTCAACACTGACTACAACCTGAAGACCGATGAGGAGATACTATGGTAATGCCAATCTCATCTATGACTGGTCAAGGTATTGATGACTTACTTGATTCTGTGTTACTTCAATATGAAATGCTGGAATTGACATATAGCCCATCTAGATCAGCTGTATGAGTAGTAGTAGAATCACATAAAAATGCTAAAGAATGAGTTACTACCTCATTATTGATTATGACATGAACATTGAAAGTATGAGATCGTATTGTGATTCATAATACATCATGAAAAATAAGAAGAATGACTGATTGGGTATGAAATCCTCTCAAGGAAGCTACATGATGAGACCCAGTAATGATTCTTTGAATTCAAGATTTACCAGAACCATGAAGAGTTGCTGAAGTAGTTGCTTCAGAAAGAGAAGCTTCAAAGAAAATTTCTGCAATTAAACATCATGAACAGTCAGTTTCAAAAGAAGCTGTATTGAGTTCATTGATGGACAAGATATGACAATGAGACAGTGTTTCTCTCAAATTGATTCTTAAGGCAGATAGTTATGGTAGTTTAGAAGCGATTAAACATGCTGCATCGCAAGTAGAACTTCCTGAAAACGTAGAATTAAAGATTGTTCATTCTGATGTATGATCAATTACTAATTGAGATCTAACATTTGCTCAAGCAGCAGATGCTATTCTTGTTTGATTTAATGTGTGAGCAAGTGGAGCATTAAAGAAAAAAGCAGATCAACTCAAAGTAACTATAAAAGAATATGATATTATCTATCAATTTATTGAATATCTCCATGGAGTTTGACAATGAATGATTGAACTCAAAGAAGTTGAAGAGTATATTGGTAAGCTTGAAGTGCTTGCTGTCTTCTTTAAGAGAGGAAAAGAAATGATTTTTGGATGAAAAATTCTTGAGTGAAAAGCTAAAAACTGAGTTAAAATAAAGGTATTTAGAGGTGAAGACTTAGAAGTCGCCATTAAGGATGAAAATTGAAATCCTATTGATGATGAAAGAACTCCAGAAATTATTGGTACTGTAACATCACTACAAAGAGAACAAGAAAGTGTAAAAGAAATGTCAGAATGACATGAGTGTTGATTAAAAGTAAGAATGTCTAAGAAACTTGTTGTATGAGATATTGTCGAATTTTGGGAAACTACCTTACAATAATACGCTATGAAATTATTTATCGGGTTATGAAACCCAGGATCTGAATATGAAAAAACAAGACACAATGCTTGATTCATTGCATTAGAGGATTTTTGTAATCGTTTTAACGCAACTGACTTGCTATATAACAATAAATTTCAGGCAGAAGTAGCGACATGAATGTTCAATAATACTCAATTCATTGCAGTAAAACCAATGACATTTATGAATAAATCATGAGGACCTGTCTCTGCAATCATGCAATTTTACAAAATTGCACCAGAAGATTGTCTTATTATCCATGATGATATTGATTTGCCATCATGAGCTATAAAACTTAAATACTCATGATCTCATGGAGGGCATAATGGAATTAGAGATATTTATGCTAGGACATGATCAACAAATTTCTGGAAATTAAAATTATGAGTAGGAAGACCAACTCATCCATGACATGATGTTGTAGATTATGTATTGTGAAAATTTTCTGATGAAGAAATGCATGCCTTACGTGCTTCTGACCATGAAATAGATCAAAGAATAGAGCAGTATTGTAAAAATGTGGGGTAAAAATCACCTGCTAACCAAAGCCTATCACTACCATAAATATCAAACCACTTACAAACATATATGTCAACAAGAGCTTTCCGCGAGGGAGCTTTTTTTTTACTTATAAACTTGTTTCTTGTAGTATAGAGTTACATATAGAGAAGGCATTTCCTTCTACTATACGGTTCATTTGAGTTATTTACTCATTATATTCCTATGACTACTACCTTTATAACGAGGCGTAAACAACGTAGAATTATTTTTGCTACAAGTCTAGCAGGATTCTTACTAATACGAACAGTATTGTGAATGCAAACCGTAGTATCGTTTGATTTCTTTGATGAATGGACGATTCAACAGAATGTAGTCTTGTGAGAAAATTTTGTGAAAGACACAAGTGTTGATAATGCGGTTATTTGAACAACGTTATCACAACTTTCATTTGGTAATGGCTCTTACTCGTTAGCACCAACGGCAGAAAATACTGATGAGTTGTTCTTACAGTCTCAAATATTGGTAAACACTGATATTATGAGTCTTGTAACATCATCTCAAAACCCTGATTGAGCAATATCTGCTCATGTTGCACATACAGAGAAAACAATTGCACAAATAAAAGATTCGAGTGATGCACTCAATGCATCCGCACAAGACTATCTTACAAAATCAAAACAATGTCTTGCCGAAAAAAGACGTTGAGATGCAATGTTTTTCAAATGAGTACAACAATCAGATGATAGAGTTAGTGATGAATGATTAGCTCTTTCATTAGAATACGCTCCATGTTATATCACAAATAGAATACAAGCAAATGCTCAAGCATTTCTAGCACAAAAAGTACAAACAAACGCTTATTTATTAAGCCAAAGAAGTAGTTTACTTACTCAAAATAAAGATCTTCTAGTTAATAATAGCTCATATTTAGAATGAACTATTTTGGAAGATTTACTGGCTGTTAAGTATAAAATGACACAACTGAATAATGTTTCGTTTGATAAATTTGTTCCAAATTTCAATTTTGACTCTATTGATTTATCTGGTTGAAATAGTGGAGGAGTATCTAACTCCAGTTTTGATTATTTAAACTTTGATTATCAACTGCCTAAATATGATAGTTTTGTAATTTGGCCTGATAAAATACCAACATTCCAGGAGCCTTGATTAGATAATATTTTATGAAGTTAATTATTTCAATGAAAATAAACATGAAAACAAAAATTATTCTTTGAGTATCTGCATTATTGATGCTTTGATTTATGTGAAATGTATCTGCTCATCATTGAGTCGCAACAGCAGTAGACACAAGTCAATGTACCTATAAGAAATTTAGAGTTACTGCTTATTATTCCCCTGTTGATGGTCAATCTTTCTATTATAGAAGCAACGTCTATGACGAAAAAATTCTAAACTGACAAGGTATCGCATGAGCCTCTTGAGCACCTGTGTTCAATGGTATGCTAGCTGCTCCTTCTTCATATAGATTTGGTACAAAAATATATTTTCCAGGATGGGGAATAGGACAAGTAGAAGATAGATGATGAGCTATCGTTCATGAATGAGAAAGAAACCAAAAATTTGATAGAATTGATATTTGGGCATGAAAATGAGAAGAATGACTCCGTAGGGCATTATCATTTGGTGTACAATACTTAGACGCATATATCTGTGCTCCATGAGTAATTCCACAAAAAGTATGATTCAACTATAATGTTTTCCCTTCTTATGCTGATTTTTTCGAAAGAATGCTATGGATAATGACTTTAGAGCCATGAAGAAATGATAAGTTCGTAATTTCACTACAACGTTATTTGGCTTCCTTATGATATCTTGACCGATCTAGTACAACCGGTAAATACTGAAGATTAACAAAAGCAGCAGTATGTGCATTTCAGCAACGTACGATGTGATTACCAGCTTCTCACGAAGCATGTTGAACCTTTGGTGCACAAACGAGAAACACATTAAGAGAGGTAGTAAAACGTAAAAGAATTACTTTGAGTCCACAATCAACCACACGTACAACCTCAACAGCATGAAAAATTGCAGCGGCACCAGCTCCTTCATTGAATTGAAATAATTCATGATCGTCAGCTCAACAATTTCATAATCAGTTGTTTACAGTAGGCGAGTTTGCAAATTATTCATTTAATGAACCGTTGATAAAAGGGCAATCAACTAAAGAAGCAAGAATTCTTCAAAGAAAATTATCACGACTATGATATTATGAAAAAGAAGATATTACATGAGTGTATGACGTGTACACGATCCAAGCAGTCTATAAGTTTCAACTAGATAAATGAATTGTAGATGGTACCGAAGATCCAAATGTATTTGGATATATGGGTCCTGGAACAAGGAAG
>CALLUT010000147.1 GCA_938010495.1 Candidatus Absconditabacterales bacterium | reverse complement strand
AGCAATCTATCTTTATTAGGGTTAGAAATTTCTTGTTCAACTAGTACTTTTGTTTGATTGTCTTTATGTTGTGGTCTAGTTTTTTTAACAGAGATTGGAGGTAATGATTGATTTGTTTGTATATTTCAACTTTCGTTCAATCAAGTTTTGTTTGATATAATTGTTCCAGCTAAAAGCACTGCTACCATAAGCACTATATCTCTTACCTCTCTTCTCTTACCTTCTTTTAATTCTCTCTCAAAGTTGTCTGCATATTTTTTATCAATATTTGGGAACATATGAATATATCTCATAGTATAAATAACAATAAGATATATATTTAAATCCACATGTCAATACAAGTGTTTGATTGATTATTATAAGCAAATCACTATAGTAATCGCAATAATTTACATATTTTACATAACCCTATGTCAACGAAAACTTTCAAAGAAAAATTATCTGAAGCAAGAAGAACAAAATCATTTCGTATTTGGTTTTTGGTAATTTTGTTTGCTATACTCCTTGCTATGTATCTTATATGAGGAAAAATGAAAATTCTTCTTATTGTACTTATGGTATTAGTTGCGTGAGCGATATGATTAGAAGCTACTGATTATGATTTAGACTTGGAAACTCTTTGGGAAACTGGTTCTATAGAAGAATCTAGAGTAGAAAATAAAAACTGAGTAAAACTTATTTGATGATGTATCAGTGATAATCTTAACTGTTCTAACTTCGATACACAAGATGAAGCACAAGCTCATTATGAAAAATGTGCAGCCAATATTAAAGAATACAATAAAGACATAGACGACGTTAAATCACTTGATGTATATTGATTAGATAGAGATAAGGATTGAATCGTATGTGAAAGTTTACCTGCATTTGCAAATTAATTAATGACACAAGAAACAAACACAACTCACCCACTATTCGATAAAGAATATCTGGCCCAATACCTTAAAGAAAAGTGAATACCTTCATTTAGAAATAAACAAGTTCTTCAAGGAATATTTGGAGATCATGTTTTGGATATAAATGAAATCACTACTCTTTCTAAAGATCTTAGAGAAAAACTTTCTAAGGAATTTCACATAAATACATTCACGTTAGAAAATATTGTAGAAGGACCAGAATCAACAAAATTTCTTTTCAAAATGCCGGATGGAAAAATGATTGAAACAGTGCTTATGTACCATTGGCATGAAAAGAAAACGTTCAAAAATAGGCAACGTAAGATTTTGAGATCATGGACAAAAGCCAAGATATCTCCGGAAACCCATACGCTAAACCGTATTACAATTTGTATATCGTCTCAAGTATGATGTGCTGTTGGATGTATTTTTTGTGTAACTGGAAAATTATGATTCAAGAAAAATCTTGATCGATCAGAAATGATAATGCAAATCCAATACGCAAACAATTACATTGCAAAGAAATTTTGAAAAAAAGAAGATGGAACACGATGGAAGGTCAGAAACGTAGTATTTATGGGTATGGGAGAACCGATGCTCAACTATGATCATATGAAGAAATCAATCGAATATATGTTGGATCAACAAGCATTATGATTATCTAGAAGACATGTTACTATTTCGACATCATGAGTAGCAAGCGCAATCCAACAACTTGTTGATGATGGAATTAACGTCAGATTAGCTTTGAGTCTTCATGCACCCAACCAAGAACTTCGTCAAAAACTTATTCCTATGATTGCAAAAAGATGGCCTCTTGAAGAACTTATGCAAACTATTGATAATTATACTGATGCGACTGGAAACAGATTGTTCTATGAATACATCATGATAAAAGATATGACTGATACGCAAGAAATTGCTGATCAACTTGGTGCTCTACTACAACATAGAAGTGCTCATGTAAACCTCATTCCATATAATGAAAACCCTGCAATGCCTGAACTAGTGACAAGTGACTTTGAGGTAATACTCGCTTTCAAAAGAGTTGTTGAAGAATACTGAGTTACTGTAACAGTAAGAGATACTCTTTGAAGAGATGTTAAAGGTGCTTGTGGACAACTTGGATATGAAAAGGTAAAAGAAAATGTTGAAAACAAGTCTGAATAAAGATTGATTAGAAGATTGATATGCCTATAAAAAGATATTTAGTCTTTTCAAAAGAGCATGAATTGAAATCAATTGACATCAAATCCTAATAGTAATTTTGAAAAGAAGCTCCAAGAAATTAAATTTCTACAAAACAAATATTCAGACAAACAACTAACGGCAAAAGTTTTGTCTTCAACAACGTTATGACAACTCGCAATTGATATTGAGGCTACATACATCAATAAAATTTGATTAACATCAGCATGACATGAAACACTTAATGTTCTTCGTGTCGCTTTACAAAAAGAATATTATAACAACAAGCACTTTTCACAGTTTCAATTTTTTACTGAATTGCTAAATCCTGAAAAAGATTTAGATAGCATATGACGTGCAACTACACACTTACAAAGGAATAATAGGCCCTACTTCAAAGCTAATGCTTGATTAGTTGATACAACAAATATATTAAGAGAAAGACCAATAGGTCCTTATATGAGATCAACTGAACACAAAGTTTTTGATCCAACATGAAAATAAATTAATTCTAGGGTACCAAATTGATTATCTCAATACTAACACCCTCCTTCAAACATTTTGACCTTTTCTAGTATAGAGCTCTCAAGCTTGTGAGACTTCATAACCCATATCTTGTGCTTTTTTTACGAATCAAGTTGATAAGTTCTCATCAGTAAATGTTCGTTGTGGATAAGTAATAACCACAGGTACTTTCTTCATTAATTTTTGAAGAGAATCCAAGAATCAATTATATATTGTTTCAATTTTTTCACGTCTTTCATTAAGTTGAACCCTAGACAGTTGATTTACAGCCTTATTCGAAAGTACTGGTCATAACCATCACTCGGTAACAATGCAGTCAACATTACTCAAAAATGGTTGTGTAAATTCTTCTAACACGTCATGTTTGAATATAGTAAAGTGTTTATCATTCCAGTATGACTGCTCTTTCCATCGCGGAAGATTTTGTTTCGTAGGAGTTGGATTAATATCTGATCAAATAAAATTATGACCACAACTATTTGCTATAAATCATGTAGTACCAAATCAACAAAATGGATCAAAAACCGTTATTCATGTATTTTTTCATGAAGTTCATGTTCATATATTAACAAGGATTTGTGTTAACTTCGCAGGCATCATTCATACTTGCATACCACGAACTGGTTTTTCAAAATCAACTGCTTCATAACGAGGAATATCTTGGTAGTATTGTACATATCAAATTACTTCATCTTCAAGTTCTAGAAATTCTTTTCCATGTGTTTTAATTTCTAGATCAGTTTTTACCATATCCACTTGTTTCCATCTTCTTACTCCACAGTCTTTTTTACAAAAATTTCATAAATTTTTATCAGAAACTCAAACTATTTTTGTATCTACGCAAAGATCTTTTATCTCTTCCATAGTAACGAGTGGTCATCGCTTTACTGCTCCTCAACAATATGATAATAACTCAAATGAGTCATGAAAAAATGTTATATAAACACCGTGGTTTTCAATATCATTACATCATAATGCATTGAGTTCTGCTAATGAGATTTCTTTGTTACGTCAAAGTACTGCGAAATATTTATTCATCGGTTTTCTTTTCTAAAAAATACTCTACTGCTCTATCAACTTGATTATCTGTTCAGTCTAGTTTAAATGATTCTGTATCAAATTCGACTTCGATAGTTGGTTCGACTCATTTTTTATCTATATTTTCACCATTTGGAGTATACCATTTACCAATAGTAAATTTTAACGATGATTCATCCTCATTAGTATGAAGTGTTTGTATTGATCATTTACCAAATGAAGTTGTTCACAAAGTAATAGCTCTACCATACTCTACTAATGATGATGCTACTATTTCAGATGCGGAAGCGCTCAATCAATCTATCATAACTATAGTTGGGATATCTTGAAAGGTACCGTATCCTTTTGATCTAAATACCTCATCATCAAAAATTGTATATTTTGCTGTAGTGACAATCTCGTTTTTTGGTAAGAATGAACTTGCAAGTTCGACAGCTATTGGAAGATATCATCATCAGTTTCATCTTAAATCAAGGATTACTCAATCAAGTGCGAAATTATTATATTCACGAACCACACTCTCAAATGTTTTCATAGTATCATCTCAAAATACAGAGACAACAATATGGAGTACTTTTTTATCTCATTCTTCTAATAAGAATCATTCAACAGAAGGAACACTAATTGATCATCTAGTTACAACGACATCTTCAATCAGTGGTTCATCTCATTCTCTAAGTATCATGAGGACAACATCTGTTCCTTTTTCTCAACGAATCAATGCTACTCAATCGTTAAGCCCCATTTTTGATGTTGGTTCTCAATCAATTTGTAAAATAAGATCTAGAGGAACTATTCATGCCTTAAATGCAGGAGATCATTTTAATACACTTTCAATCAAAATACCATCTTCCTTCTTTGTTACTACTGCTCATATCCCTTCAAATTCTTGACTTCATTGCATTCACTCATCAAAAATTTGATTTTCTTCTTCTGTTAAATATACCGTATATGGATCTCATATTGCATCGACAAATCATTTTAATGCATTTTCTTGCATGTCTTCAATATTTAAGTTTTCCTTATCATAATATGTTTTATCCAACAATTCGTATAATGAATTATATTTATTTAATTGTTTTTGTGGATCAAAAACATGTTCTGATCAGTCATATTCTAATGGTTGAGCAGTTTCAAATCATGTTGGGGAATGTGCAATTCATGGTAATGTTCCAAAATTTGAAAAATAGAGGTAAAGAAATCATCATCACACTATCATTCAAAGCAAGAATTTTCAAGAGTTTTTCATAAATTTATATCGTAATATTTTCAAATAGATGAACTATACGATTTTTCCTTATAAAGACAACATCCAGTCTTAGATAGTTACGAGTTGGTTTTTTATTATTATACGTACTTATTGTCTTTTTTAATGATCTTAATTTTTTTTTGGTAATATATCATGAAAGATCATGTATCGTATTAACAATTTTCACTTCTACAAAACAACGGATATTATTTTTTTCAAAAATACAATCAATTTCTCATCAACGTATACAATAATTTTTTGTAATAAATTTTCGTCAATTTGTAAGATAGTAATTAATAGCAATATCCTCACCTATTGATCATTGAATTCTTTTGTTATATTTTTTCATACTAAAAAAATAAAAATATTACAACAAAAATCTATAATAAAACAAGTATTTTTGAATCAAAAAAGTCAATACGTTTCAAGGAAGCAACTATTGCATTTGGGCTTGTTTCCACTACAGTTATGTCCATGAATACAACAACAATTCTAGATCGATTGATACATAAACCAGTTACATTGACTATACCAAAATGAACTGATCTTTCACACCTAAAAAATGGTGATTTTCTTATTTATAGAGATGAAGAAGGGAAAGATCTCGTGTGAGAATATCTTTGATATACACTACAAAACACTAAAAAATGAAAGTTTGTTTCTGTTCTTGAAGGGACAAATCGCACTAATTTTGATCTCTATCAAAAAAAAGCAGCTGAATTATATAGAGAATTCAAAAAAGATTTTGGATCAGAGTTTCCTGATTCGGTTCCAATCACTTCAAAAGCAAGTTTATACTGAGATCAAATTTATTTCTATTTCTATGCTGAAACTAGATATAACTTTGCTGATTTTGTTAGAGCTTTTAGAAATAAAGTTAAAAAGAAATTCTTTATTTATCAAGTATGATCTAGAGATAGAGTCAGATTACATCCAAATCGTGATGAGTGGTTTGATGCATCATGACTACCGCTAATGTATAGCATCTTTCGTCATCCATTAGAAATGGTTGAACATGATACTGTTCAAGTACAACATTTAGACTGAAGAGATCCTGAAAGGCTAAAAGATCGATCTTGAAAATATGATCATACCTTAGCATTTGAAAAAGAATTTTACAAAGAAGAAAGCAAACGTTACCCTACTAGATGATGAGTCGTAAGATATAAATGAGAAAAAGTAAAATGTGTATGAAACAACTATCTAACACAAGAAATAAAGCTAAGATGAAAATCCGAATGAAAAGATGACTTTAGATGAGAATGGATGGTAATTACCCTTGATGAATATTTACAAGATAAGAACAAGAAAAAACAATGATAGCATTAGAAGTAATGATTCGACTACTCCTTACTATTGGTCTTATAGCAACACCGATAATTTGGGCAATCAGAAAATATCGACAACCACTTGTTGATAAAGCTAGTGAGACATGGGCAACTATTAGTAAAACAGTTCCTCAAGAAACAGTAGTTCCTGAGCAAATGAGAGAGGAACCAATACAAGTAAGCATCTCAAAAGCAACTCCAACTATAGAGACTAAAGACGATGTGGTTGCTGAAATAATTTGAAAATCAGAAAAAGAAGGAGAAGTAGTTAAAGAAATAAAGACGGAAGTAGTTCCTGAAACAGAAACAGAAACAGAAAAAGAAGAAAAACCAATAGGAGAAAAAATTGAAACAAAAAAGAAAATAGTTAAAGAAGAAAAATCTGGTAAGATTGACGAAAAGAAATATCAAAAAATAGAACGTATAAAATATGCTGCTCTTACATACAAAGAAAGATGAAAGTTAGATCAATATGAAAAGAAACTTATCGAATGATTAGCTTTAATTCCTGATCATGATGATTTCCTAGATATGCTAAGTAATCATTATTTCCAACAATGAAGTGATGTAAAAGCACTTTCTTTACTTAAGAGGGTTATTGCTCTCAATCCAAGTCATCACAAATCAATATGGCAAGTTGGTAAAATCTACCACCAACAATGAAAAATTGATGCAGCAAGACTACTTATAGAAAAAGCTATCACGCTGAAGTGAGATAACCCTAAATACCTTATTAGTCTTGTAGAAATACACTATGAAAATAAAGAACTAAAAGAAGCAGTAATAGTTATGGATAAATTAAGCAAGTTAAGACCAACAAATATAGATTATATCTTAACTTTAGCAACATTGCATGAAGAGTTAAATGAACCTACAAATGCACAAAAATATTACATGAAAGTTCTTGAAATAGAACCTCATAACGAACATGCCAAAAAAGCGACTAAACGTCTAACATAATAGTATAACTCTTGTTTATTATCTTAAAATTATAGAAGAATGTCTAAGAAAAAATGAATGAAATCTCGTAAAAAATTACTAGCAGCATTTATTGCGCTAATTATTATTGTGCTCTTATTCTCAGTATTATGAGTTGTAGTGCTCTATCTATGATGAGGTCAAACTCAACAATATCCATCAACAGACTATGATGTTTCTTTTGGGACTGAAGAAGGATGAACAATTACTATTCCAGCTGAAGATATTCAAACATGAACAGCTACAGTTAATGTAGGTGAAGATTGAACTGCTGTTGTAGAAAATATTGAAGCTATAGCTGAAGATACTTTAGAAGATAGCGCTGAATAAGCATGAAAATGATTGTTGATCCAAAACAAAGAAATGCGAAAATGCGTGCTCATACGGCTACGCACCTTTTGCATTTTGCATTAGATCAAATTCTTTGATGAACAAAACAAGCATGATCACTTGTAGATGACGATATACTTAGATTTGATTTTGCTGCAAAGGATCCATTAACTCAAGTACAACTTACTTCAATTCAAACACAAGTGAATAATTGGATTCGTTGAACTTATAATGTATCAGTACAAGAGTTAACCCTTCCGGAAGCTAAAGATTTATGAGCAAAAGCTTTTTTTGAAGATAAGTATTGAGATATAGTTCGTGTTGTTTCTATACAATGAAAAGATCAAACTCCCCTATATTCTGTTGAGTTATGTTGATGAACTCATGTTTCTTCAACAAATATGATTTGAGCATTTGCCATTACATCACAAGAAGCAGTTGCTTCATGAATTAGAAGGATAACTGCTGTTACATGACCATGAGTAAGTAATTATGCTCAATCTTGCAATGAGACTCTTATTGAGATCGCAAATAAGCTTTCTTGCCAGCCAAAACAAACAAACGAAAAAATTGATAAACTAATTAAAGAATTAGATGAATCACGTAGTAACTATGAAGCATTAGAAACCTCATTAATATGAGCTTCTCTTCAAGGCATTATTTCAAATAAGCAAGATATATTTACGTATGTGGTAAACATATCAGAAAGTACTCTCGCATGATTTGATTTCAAAGCAACCGTTCACCAAGCAAAACAACTACGAAACGATATAAATCGAATTCTTTACACGAAAGAAGGAACTTTCGCACTCTTTTGTTGAGATTGAACATCAGCAAAACAATACGCCCAATCTAAATCATTAAAGTGATGATGAAGTGATCAGCTAGTACAATGAAGAGATCCTGCAATATCAGCACTTTTTGCAAACTAAGAAACGTTTAGGTATACTTATACTATGAATGCAGAACACATACAAAACAAAGAAGAAAACAATGAAACTAATCAAAAGATTAGTGTCTTTTTAAGTGATATAGAAACTCATAAATCAACAACATCAGAGATTCTTAAAGAAAATCCTATATATAAATACATTGTAAAAAATCGAAACAATCTCAATTCATGTATTCCAAAACAATTGCGTACAACTTATTTTCAAGAATACGTAGATAAGATCACTCCCCTAATTAGTTATGATAAAAAAAATAATCAACTACTACTTAATGATAGCAAAAGAGTTTTTCTTGATATATGAGATAAAATCGTTGATCTCACTCCAATGACAAACTGGAGAAAAAAACCTATCCCTTCACTTCATGTAAATGAGTCTATTAGTAGATTGGATACATGAGACACAGTAATGGAGATATGAGCGGGACAGTGAAATACACTTAAATCATTAGAAAAAAAACATAAATACAAAAACTTAGACTTTATTTGAATTGATCAAGCATATACACAAGAAGAAAAAAAATGAGATGTAACATTAATACACTGAAATTTTGATGCAAACAAAGGGATAAACATCTCTACTCAAAAAGCAGACCTAATCTTTTCTCAATACGTTTTTCAGTATCTAAAAAACCCTTTTGATTGACTAAATAATGTTAATTTTCTTTTGACTCAATGATGAAAAGCCACTATTCATCTTTGACTAGAAAGTCAGTTTTGACCATGACTATTAGAAGAATTTTTCAAAAGAAATCCAGATATATCACACACAAAAACCCCAGTTTATATAAGTACTTATGACAATAAATGAAAAATAAACGAAAAATGAAAAATTGATCACCTAGTGGTTGTGACATTTAAAAAGCAAGATACTTATTTTAAAATACCTTGAATGCATTCGATGTTACCATGATATCTATGAGAAAATAGAATCGCACATCAAGAAAAAATGTACTTACACACGCTTAATACGTAATGTATGCTTATTTCAACGAGTAAGTAAACTTACCCATTTTTTTTCTTCTAATCGTCCTACAGATTCATCAGTTGTATGAATTGTTATTCCATATGATCACTGCTCTTTTTCATTTGATCAGAGTAATGAAGTAATGTTTTTTTCTATAGAATCTATTCAATGGAATTTGATTTTTTTCCAATTTAATTGATGATGTAACACTTTCTCATAATACAAAAACATCCATGATGTAGGAATGATTGTATCTACTCATGCATCATGAAAATAACGAAGGTCATTTTTGATACTTTTACGTACCATCCAGTCCTTTTTACTATATGAAGTTATATAGTAAGCTCGCATACGCACAGACTTAGTCCATAGTGAAAAAGGATTATTAAATTTTCTTGTTGCACGTTGTTTTTTGGAAAATTCATAATTTTTAGAAGCATCTATTATAAGAGCTTGAGCATTTTTATATCAGCTTGGAGTTGTGAGCAATCATATTTTTCAAACAAGTGATCATCAAAAACAACTATGTATGTATGATGAATAAATCGGTAAAATTTTTTCTTTGTACGATCAATCTGATGATAAGTACTCTAATTCATATAACGCAGGAACGATACAATAATCCACTTCTATAGTGTTGATCAGATAATCTAATCCATATTCAATACGTTCATTAACTAGATCGTTAGATTTCTCTGGCCAAGGTCGATATTTTCGATCAACAAAAATTTCATACTCACAATCAAATTTATTAAGCACAGAAAATAGTGGTAACTGTTCATATCCTGATAAAAGAATTCCAATGCGCATGTTATAGTTGATTTTGCTGTAAAGTTGCTTCTTGTCAATCTAAATAAGTCTTTAGAGGGAATACTAATGTTTCAAATGATGATGCGCGTTTTATTGCATCGAGAAGCATCCATTCACGATGAAGATCATCACGTTTATTTAGTACTGTATCATATTGGACTCAATTTCATGAAAGTTTCATACGTAACAAGAGAGTATCAGCTTGTTTGATTTTAGCTTCTGTCTCTACTCGTTCAGGTTTTAAATAAAAATAAACTAATACTTTTATACGTAAAAATAATTCGTTTTCATAATCTGACATGGAGGTTACTATTTGATTTCTTGAGAATTCAAAGTCATTTTTTGTAATTGATAGCGTGTCTGCTATTGTTGTCCAATATTCAATATCACGATTTGTATCTATATACTGTTGAGCTATTGAAATGTCTTCTTCTAAAGTATTTATCTTAACAGCTATTTTAGAAATGTAGTCAAAACAAGGTTTTTCTCATTCATGCAATGAAACAGTGATACTTGTTTCTTGTATGGTACAAAGAAATTTATTTTCAAAATATCAAAACGTTTCTCCAGGAGACAGTAGCGATAAGACACCTATTACTCAGAATGCTAATAATGTTTTCTTGATCATTATTTGTTGTTACTGTATGTAGCATATAAAATAGAGATAATCACAGCGATAGGCACTGCAAGTAATATTCATAAGAAACCAAACAAACTTCATCATAAAATCATACAAATAAGTATAAGTAACGGGCTTGTTCATAATGTATGTGACATTACCATCGGTACCAAAATATTATTTTCTAGTTGTTGTATTAATACATAGAGAATTAGTACTGCTATAAATCAGTAAAATCCGTATTGAGATAATCAGATAAGCAATGCTGGAAACATTCACAAAAATGGTCAAAGATATGGTATAAACTCAAGCATTCATGCAATCAATGCTAATGTCATTTTGTTAGGGAGGTCAAATCAAACCCATGACAAAACATTTAATCATATTCAAACCATAAAAAATATGGTAATACATAACAATCACTGTCATCTTAATCGTAATCAAAGTTTTCTATAGAGTTTCATTAATACTAATTCTGTACGATCAACATGTCATGAAACTGTCGCTAAGAAATGGATAACGCTCTTCTTCTCTATAGAAAAAAATATTGCCATAACCATAACTAACATAATTTGTACTGCTACTGAAAAAAATCATGTTAATAATGTAACGATGTACCCTCATGCATTTTTTAATGAATCGCTTCAAAAGCTAACAAACTGATCTACATTAGACATTAAGGCCGTTTGTAAGGCTCATCATATTTCATCTCAAAGCACTAATGATTGAAGTCGTTGCTTAATTTGTCCAGGAAGATTAGTTTCCATGATTACAGTTTCTAATCATTTTTGTTGTACTGTTGCTTGCCAAGAAGCTATCTGTTCTAAAATAACTGTTCCTAACTCTATAAGTTGAGCTAGAATAAATGGAATTACAATAATAACTGCGGAAAGTAAGAAAATTATCACTAAAAAATATGAGAATCAAATAGAGAAACTTCTTCTACATCGTTTTTCAAAAAATCAAATAATACTCTCTATTGCCATAGAAAGTATGAAAGCAGTTATCACAAGGTATAATAACGTAATTATTTTAAATGCTGCAAATCATATACCTATACATACCAATCATATAATCCAAAATGACCAGTGATCTCTCCAAATTGTGGTTTCTTGCTTAGAAATTTTTTCAGCATCTGATAGTTTTTTTTCTAATATATCAATTGATTGTGATGATTTTTTATAGTTATTTTGTATTGTATCGTGAATTCATGAAAAAACACTCAAGATTTTTTTCCCGGAATTTATCAGTTTGTCTTTCATAATTTTTTAATAAACAGGGTAAAATCTTTTTCACAATACTCTCTTCGTTTCTTGACTATAGTTGTTTTTGAAGATGTTTCAAGAACGTCTACCATCTGTTTAAGGTGTTTTTTGTTGACAAAAACAAATAGCTTCTTATAAGGCATCTTTTCTTGTTGTATTTTTTTTTGAAAAACTGCCATAGCGACCTTTTTAAGGCGATTCCTTGTTGTTGCTTTCTTGCTAAGTTTTACTGGAATTTGGATTGATGTTTGGTGTCGTTTGCGATTAGGATACTGACCAAAAACAACGCATACAAACATATCTCCATACAGTTTTTTTCAACGGCGGAGTCAATATTGTACGTCTTTTCAAGTAAGTCTCTTATGTGATGGTATCATGGAGATGTTTTGCATCAACTGATAAACTAAAAAGTATGGTATCTACAGATACATTTGTTTGTAACAGTTTCTTTCAGGATAATAATTGGTCTATTGCATTTAGGTCAGTTGACGGATCAAGTGAATATAACAATCAATCAAGTAATTCGACTATCGATCAGAATTCTTTTTGTCGTTTTTGCAAACGTTGATATTGTTCAACACTTGATCATCATTGTTTATAAAAGCGCAAACTACTATTAAATAGTTCACTCATTTGTGTTAATCATTCTGGTTGATTGAGTAATTGAATAGCACGTCAAGGACGTCATGTACAATACCCTACTACAAAACGACGAATCGGTTCCGCTGCTGTAGAAAAATTTTCCGAGCAAAACATTGAAACTTTATCAAATCATACAGGATGAAAACGTATTATCATTGCTCTGGAAACAATAGTATCTAAAAGCAATTTATAATTAGATGTAGTTGCAATTATTAGCCTATTTGG